>CAIXDD010000403.1 GCA_903918155.1 uncultured Hyphomicrobiales bacterium | reverse complement strand
CTTGCCGACGAGGATGTCGCCCGCCGCCACTTCCGCGCCGATGTAGACGATGCCGGCTTCGTCGAGATTCTTCAGCGCTTCTTCCGAAACGTTCGGAATGTCGCGCGTGATTTCTTCAGGACCCAGCTTCGTATCGCGAGCCATGACTTCGAACTCATCGATATGGATCGACGTGAATACGTCGTCCTTCACGATGCGTTCGTTGAGCAGGATCGAATCTTCGAAATTGTAACCGTTCCACGGCATGAACGCGACGAGCACGTTGCGCCCCAGCGCCAGATCGCCGAGATCGGTCGAGGGACCGTCAGCAATAATGTCGCCCTTGCGCACGAAATCGCCGACCTTCACCAGAGGCTTCTGGTTGATGCAGGTCGACTGGTTCGAACGCTGGAACTTCATCAGGCGGTAAATGTCGACGCCCGGCTTGGAGGCGTCGAGCTCCTCCGTCGCGCGCACCACGATGCGGGTCGCGTCGATCTGATCGACGAAACCGGTGCGGCGGGCGGCGATGGCGGCGCCTGAATCGCGGGCGACCACGCTTTCCATGCCCGTGCCCACCAGCGGCGCGTCGGCCTTGACCAGCGGCACAGCCTGGCGCTGCATGTTCGAGCCCATGAGCGCGCGGTTGGCGTCGTCGTTCTCAAGGAACGGGATGAGCGCGGCGGCGACCGAGACGAGCTGCTTGGGCGACACGTCCATGAAGTCCACGCGCTCGCGCGGCGACATGATGACGTCGCCGGCATGGCGGCAGACCACGAGATCTTCGACGAGCTTGCCGTCGGGCCCGATGGGCGCGTTGGCCTGCGCGACGAAATGCTTCGATTCCTCCATCGCGGAGAGATAGATCACCTCTTCCGACACCTGACCGTCGCGCACGCGGCGATAAGGGGCTTCGATGAAGCCGTATTTATTGACGCGGGCGAAGGTCGCCAGCGAATTGATGAGGCCGATGTTAGGGCCTTCCGGCGTTTCGATCGGGCAGATGCGGCCGTAATGCGTCGGATGCACGTCGCGCACCTCGAAGCCGGCGCGCTCGCGCGTGAGGCCGCCCGGGCCAAGCGCCGAAAGACGACGCTTGTGGGTGATCTCCGACAGAGGATTCGTCTGGTCCATGAACTGCGAGAGCTGCGAGGAGCCGAAGAACTCGCGCACCGCCGCGGCGGCGGGCTTCGCGTTGATCAGGTCCTGCGGCATCACCGTGTCGATGTCGACCGAGGACATGCGCTCCTTGATCGCGCGCTCCATGCGCAGCAGGCCGAGGCGATATTGATTCTCCATCAATTCGCCGACCGAGCGCACGCGCCTGTTGCCGAGATGGTCGATGTCGTCGATCTCGCCGCGGCCGTCGCGCAGGTCCACGAGGGCCTTCACGACCGCCAGGATGTCGGCCTTGCGCAGGATGCGCACGGTGTCCTCGGCGTCGAGGTCGAGACGCATGTTCATCTTCACGCGGCCCACGGCCGAAAGGTCGTAGCGTTCGGAATCGAAGAACAGCGAATGGAACATCGCCTCCGCGGAATCCACCGTCGGCGGCTCGCCGGGGCGCATCACGCGATAGATGTCGAACAACGCTTCCTCGCGCGACGAATTCTTGTCGGCGGCGAGCGTGTTGCGGATATAGGGACCGACGTTGATGTGGTCGATGTCGAGGATGGGCAGTTCGTCGAACCCGGCCTCGATGAGCGCCACGAGCGACTTGGCGGTGATCTCTTCGCCCGCTTCGGCGAAAATCTCGCCCGTCGCGGGATCATAGAGGTCTTCGGCCAGATATTGGCCGTACAGGTCCTCGTCCTGCGCCTTCAGCGCCTTCACGCCGCGTTCGGCGAGCTGGCGGGCGGAGCGCGCGGTCAGCTTCTTGCCGGCCTCGACCACCACTTCGCCGCTGTCGGCGTCGATCAGGTCGACGGAGGCCTTCACGCCCTTCATGCGCTCGGCGTCATAGGGCACGCGCCAGTAGGAGTCCTTCTTGCTCGCGACATGGACATAGGAAAGCTTGCCGAAGAAGAAGTTCAGGATCTCTTCGCCGTCCATGCCCAGCGCGTAAAGCAGCGAGGTGACGGGGATCTTGCGGCGACGGTCGATGCGCGCATAGACGATGTCCTTCGCGTCGAACTCGATGTCGAGCCACGAGCCGCGATAGGGAATGATGCGGGCGGCGAACAGAAGCTTGCCGGAGGAATGGGTCTTGCCCTTATCGTGATCGAAGAACACGCCGGGCGAGCGATGCATCTGCGAGACGATGACGCGCTCGGTGCCGTTCACGATGAACGTGCCGTTCGACGTCATGAAGGGCATGTCGCCCATGTAGACGTCCTGCTCCTTGATGTCGCGCACCGACTTGGCGCCCGTGTCGGGATCCACATCGAACACGATCAGGCGCAGTTTCACCTTCAGCGGCGCGGCGAACGTCATGCCGCGCTGGCGGCACTCGTCAACGTCGTATTTCGGCTGTTCGAACTCATAGGTGACGAAATCGAGCTGCGCGGTGCCCGCGAAATCCTTGATCGGGAACACCGACTTGAACACCGCCTGCAGACCCTCGTCCGCGCGGCCGCCCTTGGGCTCGTCCACCATGAGGAATTGATCGTAGGAGGCTTTCTGGACCTCGATCAGATTGGGCATTTCCGCGACTTCGCGGATGTGCCCGAAGAACTTGCGGATACGCTTGCGGCCGGTGAACGTCTGCTGAGCCGGAGTCTGAGCCATATCGCTTCTCGCACCTTCGGTTCGGCGGGCCCGACGGGGCCTCGCCAGCCGCGCCCGCCCGAGGAAGGCTTGCGCGGTCGGGGCTTTCGCCCCGGGAAAACTGGCCTGCGCCGGGCGCAGGGCGGACATCCGGGACGCGCCTGCGCGCCTGCCCCCGGAACGGGCGAACGGCCCCGGAGAAAAACCCCTCCGGGACCGTCGTTGAGCGGTCGTTCAGGCCGCGGCGGGGAAAAGCCCCGCGCGACCCGACGAATTACTTGAGCTCGATCTTGGCGCCGGCCTTCTCGAGCTGCTCCTTGAACTTGTTGGCGTCGTCCTTGGACACACCTTCCTTGACGGCCTTGGGCGCGCCTTCGACCAGGTCCTTGGCTTCCTTGAGGCCCAGGCCGGTGATCGCGCGCACTTCCTTAATGACCTCGATCTTCTTGTCGCCGGCCGAAGCCAGCATGACGGTGAACTCGGTCTGCTCTTCCGCAGCGGCGGCGGCGGCGGCCGGAGCGGCGGCCACGGCCACGGCGGCGGCGGCGGAGACGCCCCACTTCTCTTCGAGCATCTTGGCGAGCTCGGCGGCCTCGAGCACCGTCAGGGCCGAGAGGTCTTCAACGATCTTTTCCAGGTTAGCCATGATATTTGATCCTTGTGTCTGTCAGTTCGAACTGTTGGGCCTCGATCAGGCCGCGTCTCGATTGGCATAAGCCCCGAAAACGCGCGCAAGCTTGGCGGCCGGCGCGTTGGCGAGCTGGGCGACCTTCGTCGCGGGAGCGTTGACGAGCCCCACGATCTTGGCGCGCAATTCGTCCAGGGACGGCATCGTGGCGAGAGCCTTGACGCCTTCCGCGTTCAGGGGGGTCGCGCCCATGGCGCCGCCGAGGATGACGAGCTTGTCATGATCCTTGGCGAACGCGGCGCAGACCTTCGGAGCAGCGATCGGATCGTCCGAATAGGCGATCAGGGTCGGGCCCTTGAGAAGGGGACCGATGGACGCTACGTCCGTGCCTTCGAGAGCGATTTTGGCGAGGCGGTTCTTCGCGACCTGCACCGAGGCGCCAGCATTGCGAATCTGCTTGCGCAGAGTCTCGAGCTGGGCGACGGTCAGGCCGGAATAGTGCGCGACCACGACGACCGACGTCGCCTTGAAGACGCCGTTCAGTTCCGCGACGAGCTCTTTCTTTTCCGCTCTGTCCACAGTGCTCTCTCCGGTTGGCGAGGCGCGAACGCCCCGCCGGCTGCATGAACCGCGACCGGCGAACCCGCCGCGGCGTCTAATGCCTGTCCCCGGAGCGATGGATCGCCACCGGACAGAAGGTTCGAACCAACCCACGGGCCGCCAAGGCGACCCGGAAATCCGCTCTCCCCGTCTATGCGGGCCGTCTCCCCGGAACGAACCGGGCCTCAGACGATTAAGCTCGGGCCATGCGGCCCTCGCGCCAGCAGTCTCGGACAGGACATGGCCGACGCACGCAAGGCTTTCGCCCCGGGTTCGCCGGCCGATCCGCCGCGCGCTCAAGCTCTCGTTGTCGAAACGCCCTCGCGCGCGGAAGCTGAAATGGAATGGGGTCGCACTCGTGACCGACCCCGGAGGGCCTATTTAGCCGGGAACCGACCCGCTGCCAAGGGGCCGCGGATCGAATTTTCACTTTTTGTCAAGCGCGCCGCTCAATAACCCCGGTCGCCCTGATGCATGATAGGCTTTCTCATCAACCGGAAACGCCCTCCAAGGCCAAGGTCGAGGATGCGCTCGGCCACGGTCTCGTAATTAAAGCGCTCATAGATCGGGACGGCGCCTTCAAACGCCCAAAGCTCGACGGCATGGCAATTGGAGGCGCGCGCCCAAGTTTCAGCCCAGCGCAGCGTCGCGCCGCCGATCCCCATTTTCTGGTGGTCCTTGCAGGTCGCCCAGGCGTCGATGAAAGCCACGCCCTGCCGTTGGGAAAAACTGACGACGCCGACGATCCGACCGGCCAATTCATAGACATAGGTGCGCATGCCGTAGGCGCGATCGTTGTACAACAAATCCCCGCCGCTCAAGCCCTCGAAAGGCGGCGGAAATTCGCAAAAGCGCGCGCCCGCGTGCTCGTTTCCGATCCGGCGCAATGCGCCGAACGGCGGCGTCTCGGCCAACCGGTTGTTGGGAATGACGTCCAGCTGGAACAAGGCGCGATCCCAATCATCGATCAATACGCCGAAATAGGTCGGGATCAGTTCGGCGTTGCGCTTCACGACGAGGCTATAGGTGAGGACGTTGTGGACGGAGAGCGCGGCGAGCGCCTTGAGCCCGCTTGCGAGCGAGGCTCCGGTGTGGATCGCCCCGTCGATCAGCAGCACGGTCTCGCCGGGAACGAAGTCCTCGGCGCTGAGGTCGTTCAGGAACGAGAACGTTCCGGTCCCTCGATCGTAAAGCGCGCCGAGCGCAAGCACCTCGCTTGCAAGCGCGGGCGGCGTTTGTGCGTAAAGCTCATCGGCGATGAGTTTGCCGGACCCGCCCACATAAAGCCATTTGCGCGGAAACCCGCCTTTCAGTCTCGCCAGTCTGGTGGCGAGATCGATCGCGTAGGCGGAGACTTCCTCCTGCCCAATGAAATGGGTTTTCATGAAAATCCAGCGAAATGGCCAAACGGCCGCTGACGTTCAAGGCGATTTCAGCACGCGGGGCGGGGCCACCGGATAAGGCTCAAGCGCCTCGCCCATGGCCTGATAATAGCAATCGCTGCAACAATAGGATCCGTCGCCCATCTTGCGGCAGCCGGTGATCGATTCCTTGATGCTTTGATCGCAGGCGTCGCAGCGCAACTGCCCCTGCTCGAACTCCGCATAAAACTGCGGCGACGCCCGGTTTCCAAACACGTCCGATGCTTTCACGAAAGGCATAGCGACCCTCCTGCGAATGACGGAATGTGAAATTTTTAAACTGATTCTCTTAAAAACGTCTGCCCCGCCGCAGCGGGGCAGACTGGACTTCAGCGCGCCGAGCGATCGGCGCGCAGGATCAAACGGCCTGGTTCGCGCCCACGGAGCCGACGTCCACCTTCACGCCCGGGCCCATGGTCGAGGAAATCGCCACGCGCTGGATGTAGGTGCCCTTGGCTCCGGTCGGCTTCGCACGGGCGACCGCCTCGACGAAAGCCTTGATGTTCTCGACGAGCTTGTCCTCGCCGAACGAGGCCTTGCCCACCAGACCCTGCACGATGCCGGCCTTCTCGACGCGGAACTCGACGGCGCCGCCCTTGGAGGCCTTCACCGCCGCGGCGACATCGGTCGTGACCGTGCCGACGCGCGGGTTCGGCATCAGGCCGCGCGGGCCAAGCACCTTACCGAGACGGCCGACGAGGCCCATCATGTCGGGCGTGGCGATGCAGCGGTCG
>CAIXDD010000402.1 GCA_903918155.1 uncultured Hyphomicrobiales bacterium | reverse complement strand
GCCTCGCTCAAGGCCCTGTTGCCGCTTGCGCCCTACGCCCTGCGCCGTCGCGCGCGGCTTCTGGGCGCGCTGGGGGCGCTGGTCGTGGCCTCGGCGGCCACGCTCACGGTTCCCGTCGCCGTGCGCGGCATGATCGACAACGGCTTTTCCGGCGAGAGCGCGGGCGCGATCGATCTTTATTTCGCCGCCATGGTCGCGGTGGTGGGCGTGCTCGCGGTCGCCTCGGGGCTGCGGTATTACCTCGTGATGACGCTGGGCGAGCGCGTGGTGGCGGACCTGCGCGCCGACGTCTTCGCCCATCTGCTGCGGCTCGACGCCGCCTTCTACGACACCGCGCGTTCGGGCGAACTCGTCTCGCGCCTCACCGCCGACGCCACGCAGATCAAATCGGCCTTCGGCTCCTCCGCCTCCGTGGCGCTGCGCAACGTCTTCATGTTCGCCGGCGCCGTCGCCATGATGGTCTATACGAGCCCAAAACTCTCCGGCCTCGTGCTGATCGCCATTCCCGTCATCGTCCTGCCGCTGGTCGCCTCGGGCCGCTCCGTGCGCGAACGTTCGCGCCGCGCGCAGGACACGCTGGCGGAAGCCTCCGCTTTTGCGGCCGAAAGTCTGGGCGGCGTGCGCACGTTGCAGGCCTTCACCGCGGAGCGGGCGGCGGGCGCGCGTTTCACGCTGGCCGTCGAGGACGCCTATGAGGCCGCGCGCCGCGCCATGGCCGCGCGTTCGCTGCTGACGGTGATCGCCATCTTCCTCGCCTTCGCGAGCGTGGTCGGCGTGCTCTGGCTGGGCGCGCAGGACGTGCTGGCCGGGCGCATCACCGGCGGCCTGCTGTCGCAATTCGTGCTCTATGCGGTCTTCGGCGCCAGCGCGCTGGGCCAATTGTCGGAAGTGTGGAGCGAGATTTCCGCGGCCGCGGGCGCGGCGGCGCGCATCGCCGACATTCTGGCGACCAAACCCTCCATCGCCGCGCCGGCTTCGCCCGCGCTCCTGCCCGCGCCCGCGCGCGGCGAGATCGCCGTCGAAGACGTCGCCTTCGCCTATCCCACGCGCGCCGAAGCGGCGGCGGTGCGCGGCCTGTCCTTCAGCGTGCGGCCGGGGGAGACATTGGCGATCGTCGGCCCGTCGGGCGCCGGCAAGTCCACGATCTTCCAATTGCTGATGCGCTTCTACGATCCCCAGGCGGGGCGCCTTCTCGTGGACGGGGTGGACGTGCGCCTCGCCGATCCCGCGCAATTGCGCGCCCGCATCGGCCTGGTGCCGCAGGAATCGGCGATCTTCGCCGCCACGATCGCCGAGAACATCGCCTATGGACGCAGCGAAGCGACCCGGGCGCAGATCATGGACGCGGCGCGCCGCGCGGCGGCGGACGAATTCATCGCCCATCTGTCGGAGGGCTATGACGCGCGCGTGGGCGAGCGCGGCGTCACCTTGTCGGGCGGGCAGCGCCAGCGCATCGCCATCGCGCGCGCGATCCTGAAGGACGCGCCGATCCTGCTGCTGGACGAGGCGACCTCCGCGCTCGACGCGGAGAACGAGACGCTCGTGCAATCGGCGCTCGAAAACATCATGGGCGAGCGCACCACGCTCGTCATCGCCCATCGTCTGGCGACCGTGCTGAAGGCCGACCGCATTCTCGTGCTCGACGAGGGACGCGTGGCGGAAGAAGGCACGCATGCCTCGCTTGTGGCGCGCGACGGCCTTTATGCGCGGCTTGCGCGTCTCCAGTTCGACGCGGGGGCCAAGGCGCTCGCGCTCTAAGCGCGTCGCGATCGCGTCCGCAGGCGCGCGCTAACATGCGCGCTCATGTGCGCTCGATGCACAGATTGCCGAGCCTTTCGCCGGCGAGGCGCTTGCGCAGATTGTCGGCGAACATGCTGGCGTGCGAGGCGCCGGTTCCCGGCCCGCCTGCGCCTGCGATATGGGGCGTGAGGAGCGCGCGATCCATGCTCCAGAGCGGATGATCGGCGGGCAGGGGCTCGTCCTCCATCACGTCGAGTCCGGCGCCGGCGATGCGCTCTTGCGCGAGCGCCTCCACCAGGGCGGCCTGATCGATCAGCAAGCCACGCGCGACATTCACCACGACCGCATGGCGCGGCAGGGCGTCGATCGCGGCGCGCGAAATCATCTTGTGCGTCGTCTCGTCATAGGCGGCGGCGACGACCAGCGCGTCGCAGGCGCCGGCGGCCTCGAGGAGGCGCGCGCGCGGGACCAGCGCATCGAAATGGGCGAGGGGCCCGCTCGCGCGCGAGAGTCCCGTCACATGCATGTCGAAGGCTTTGGCCTTGCGCGCGATCTCCTGGCCGATGGCGCCGCAGCCTGCGACCAGCAGGCGCTTGCCGGCGAGATTGTCGAGCAGCGGCGTCACCTCCTCGCGCGCCCATGCGCCTTGCGCGCGCGCCCGTTCGGTCAGGCGCACGCGGCGCATGAGGCCGAGCAGAAGGAACAGCGCATGTTCGGCCACGGCGAACGCGCGCAGGCCCGCGACATTGGTGACCGCGACGCCTCCCGGCAGGCCGCTCGCCAGCGCCTTGTCGAATCCCGAGGTGATGAATTGAATCCAGCTCAGGCTCGTTCCCTGCGCGCGGATGATCGCGGCGACGTCGGGCGTATAGATGCGATTGGTGGTGATGAGCACCTCCGCCCCCGCCAAAGCGGGGCCGAGCGCGGCGGAATCGGCGGCCACGCGCAATTCGAGGCCGGGGAACTCCTCCACAAGCCGCAGGAAGCCGTCCGGCGACCCATAGGGATTGAAAAAGGTCGCGATGGTCATGCGGGATCCTCCAGGGCGTGTCGGGCGGGCTCTTCCAAGGGCATGCTAATGGGGAAAACGCCGGCCCGCGAGCCTTCCGGCGCGGTTTCGCCCCATTTGCGCCATTAACCACCCGTTAAGCACGTCGCGCATTCACTGAAATGCAACGCTTCGAAAGAAGCTTCCGGCAAGGTTGATGGAACCTTCGCTTAACCATCCGGGCGGTAAGCCTTCGGACATGGTCCGGGGCGCGCGTCCCGGGAGAGCCTATCGGGCACACAGGAGTTTCGGCATGACGATTTTCACGAGCGCGCGCGTCCTGCGCATCGCTGCGGCGCTGACGGCGGCTCTGGCGATCTCCGCCTGTTCCAAGAATCCGAATGAAGATCCCAACGCTCTGGGCGGTCTGGGCGGGCGCGCGGGCGCGGCGACCCCGGGCAGCCAGCAGGATTTCGTGGTGAATGTGGGCGACCGCGTCTATTTCGAAACCGATTCCGTCGAGCTGACCACGCAGGCGCAGGGCATTCTCGAAAAGCAGGCGCAATGGCTCGCCCAATATCCGCGCTATTCGATCACGATGGAAGGCCATGCCGACGAGCGCGGCACGCGCGAATATAATTTCGCCCTCGGCGCCCAGCGCTCAGAGGCGGCGAAGAATTATCTCGTCGCGCGCGGCGTGCCGGCCAGCCGCATCCGCACGATCAGCTATGGCAAGGAGCGCCCGGTGGCGGTGTGCAACGACATTTCCTGCTGGTCCCAGAACCGCCGCGCGGTGACGGTGCTCGGCGGCGCCGGCGCCTGACGTCTGATCCGCCTTTCCGGCGCACAACGGCCGCAGCGGTCCTCCAGCCGCTGCGGCCGACTTGTTTTGGACGGGCGCGCGTCCGCTCGCCTTTCGCTCGCCTTTCGCTTGGCGTCCGCTTGGCTTTCGCTTGGCGTTCGCCCGAAACCGCCCCATTTTGGCCATGGGCGGGCCTATGCTCGCCGGGGCGTCTCTTGTAAGGCTCCCGCTTGAAGCCGCTTGCCGGCGGTTTTCCCGGCGTCTGGATCGAACCGTCCACATGACAGACTTTCGCTGCTTGCCCCGCGCCTTCGGGCGCCTCCTCCTCGTCTCCGCCCTGTCCGCCGCGCTGGCGGGCGTCGGCGCGCGCGGCGCGCAGGCCCAGTTCTTCGAGCGCGCGCCGCCCCAGTCGACCGCGGACGTGGGCGCCCTGATGCTGCGCCTCGACCGGCTGGAGCGCGAAGTGCGCGCCCTCACCGGCCAGCTCGAGGAGGCCCAGTTCCAGCTGCGCCGCCTGCAGGAGCAATCGGGCCGGCCCCCGCAGGCCGAGGAGCCGCCGCGCGCGCCCGGCCGGCGCGGGGAGGCGCTCGACCCAAATCAGGGTCAGGGCCGCGCCGAGGCGCCCGCCGCCCGCAGCGCGCTCGACGGGCGCGCCGGCGTGTCCGGCCCGTTGGGCGGCGACGCCGCCGGGCCGGGCGAAGATCCCAATGCGCCGCTCGATCTCCTGAACCCGCGCCGCCCGCGCGCAGGTCTGGCGTCCGGTCCTGCGACAAGTCCTGCGGCAAGTCCCGCCTCTGGTCCCGCTTCTGGTCCCGCGCCGGGCCCCGCTCTTCTTGGTCAGACGCCGCCGTCCGCGCCGCTTGCGTCCGCGCCCTCGCCGTCGGCCTCCGCCGGGGAAGCCGCGCAGCCCGCCGTCAGCGGCCCGCGCGCGGAATATGAGGCCGCGCTGGCGCAGGCGCGCTCCAATCAGCTCGAGGCCGCCGCCGCGAGTTTCGGCGAATTCATCGCGCGCTATCCCGCGAGCCAGCTTGCGCCCGGCGCCATGTATAATCTCGGCGACGTTTACGCGCGGCGCGGACGCCATCGCGAGGCGGCCGAACAATTTCTGAAAGTGTCGACCGATTTCTCCAAAAGCCCGCAGGCGCCGCAAAGCCTGTGGCGGCTCGGCCAATCGCTGGAGAAGCTCGGCGCCAAGGAGCAGGCCTGCGCGGCATGGTCTGAAGTCGCGCGCAAATATCCCGGCGCGCCGGCGACGTTGAAAGCCAACGCCGATCGCGACCTGAAGCGGGTCCAGTGCTGAACGCGCGCCTGCGCGACGATCTCTTCGCGCCTTTCGCGCCCGCTCGCGGCCTCTTGCTCGCCGTTTCGGGCGGCCCGGATTCCCTCGCGCTCCTGAAACTGGCGAGCGACTGGCGCTCAGCGCGCGCGGCGGGCCCGGCAGCG
>CAIXDD010000401.1 GCA_903918155.1 uncultured Hyphomicrobiales bacterium | reverse complement strand
GTTGAATGATGTCTCTTCGCACCCTGTCCATTCCGCTCGCCCTTGCGGCGGGTCTTCTGTCCGGCCTGCCCGCGCGTGCGCACGCCCCCGCCAGCCCTGCGCCAGCCAGCCCCGCCCCGGCGCCCGCAGCCCCCGCCCCGGCGCCCGCCGCCGGCAAGGCCCAATTGGCGCAGGAAAGCTGCATCGGCTGCCATGGCGGCCCAAGCGCAGCCGGCGCCGTCGCCGTGCCCGGCCTCGCCGGACGCGACGCGCAGGAATTGCGCGCGATCATGGCCGCCTTCCGCGCGCAGGAGCGGCCCGCCACGATCATGACCCGCATCGTTCGCGGTTTCTCCGACGACGAACTCGCCGCCGCCGCCGATTACTTCTCCAAGCTGAAGCCCTGAGGAGCCCGCCATGACGAATTCCCTTTCACGGCGGACCTTCCTCGCCGGCGCGACCGCCGCCGGCGTCTTCGCGCCCGCCCTCGTTCAGGCGCAGGCGCAGGCGCGCCTTCTCGTCGTGGGCGGCGGCTTCGGCGGCGCGAGCGCAGCGAATTACGCGCGCCGCGCCTTCCCCTGGCTGCAGGTGACGCTCGTCGAACCGCAGACGAGTTTCGTGACCTGCCCCTATCGCAATCTCGTCCTCTCGGGACAGAAGGCCGTGGGCGAGATCACCCATTCCTACGACGGCCTGCGCGCGCGCGGCGTGCGCGTGGTGCATGATTACGTCACCGGGATCGACGCGGGCGCGCGCACCGTGCGCCTGCGCGGCGGCGAGACCATCGCCTATGACAAGATGATCCTGTCGCCGGGCATCGCGGTCCGCTGGGGCGCGCTTGAAGGCTATGACGAGGCGGCCGCGCAGGTCATGCCCCACGCCTGGACGCCCGGCGACGCGTCGCAGACCCTGCTTCTGCGCCGCCAGCTCGAAGCCATGCCCGACGGCGGCGTGGTGGGCTTCGCCATTCCCGGCAATCCCTTCCGCTGCCCGCCCGGCCCCTATGAGCGCATCAGCATGGTGGCCTCCTATCTCAAGCGCCACAAGCCGCGCTCGAAGATCGTCGCGCTCGACGCGAAGGACGCCTTCAGCAAGCAGGGCCTGTTCCAGGACGCCTGGAACGAGCTTTACCCCGGCATGATCGACTGGGTGCCCGCCAACAAGGACGGGCGCGTCGTGCGCGTGGACGCGAAGGAGACCGTGCTGGAATCCGAATTCGGCCAGCGCCACAAATTCGCCGTCGCCAATGTGATCCCGCCGCAGGCGGCCGCCGCGATCGTGCGCGACGCCGGCTTCGCCGACCAGAGCGGCTGGGCGCCGGTCAATCCCGTGACCTTCGAGTCGCGCGCGGCGCAGCACATCCACATCATCGGCGATTCCAACATTCCCGGCCCCATGCCGAAATCGGGCTATATCGCCAACAGCACCGCCAAACAGGCGGTGGCGAGCGCGGCGGCGGCCCTGCGCGGCGAAGCCCCGCCGAACCCGGTTTACTACAACACCTGCTATTCGCATGTGGGCGACGAATACGGCATTTCCGTCGTCGGCGTGTTCCGCCCCAATGCGGAGGGCACGGCCATTGTGGAGATGCCGAACTCGGGCGGCGTCTCGCCGCGCGGCGCGCTGCCCGAACAGCGCCGCCTCGAAGCGCTCTACGCCGACGCCTGGTATCAAAGCATCACGCGGGACATGTTCGCATGACGCAGGTCCCGTGCGCCGCTGATCGCCGCGCCGTCCTGATGGGCGCGGTGAGTCTCGCCGCCTTGCCCTGGACGGCCTTCGCCGCGCGCGCGGACGCAAACGCGGATGGGGACTTAGCCTTGCGCGCGGCGATCCGCGAGGCCGTCGGCGACCGGCAAGCGGTGGACGGAGGGATCGCGCTGCGCGCGCCCGCGCTCGCGGAGAACGGCGGACAAGTGCCCATCTCGGTGCTCGTGGACACGCCCCAGACGCCGGCCGATCACGCCGTCGCGATCCATATCTTCGCCACGCGCAATCCCACGCCCGGCGTCGCGAGTTTCCGCCTCACGGAGAAACTGGGACGCGCGGAAGTGCAGACCCGCATCAGGCTCGCGCAGGAGCAGACCGTCATCGTCCTCGCGCAGATGAACGACGGACGCGTGCTGCGCGCGGCCGCCGACGTGCGCGTGACCACGGGAGGCTGCCTCACATGAGCCGCCCGCTCTCCCTTCCCCGCATCCGCGCGCCGCGCGCCGCCAAGCCGGGCGAGATCGTCGAGATCCGCACGCTGATCGAACATCCCATGGAAACGGGCCTGCGCAGCGAGGCGGGCAAGCTCGTGGCGCGCGACATGCTTACTCGCATGATCGTGCGCGCCAATGGCGAGACCCTGATCGACGCGGAATTCCGCAACGGCACGTCGGCCAATCCCTATCACGTCTTCTTCATGCGCATCGAGGCGACGACCGAGCTTGAGATCGTCTGGACCGACGACGTCGGTCGCAGCGTGAAAGGCAATGCGCGCATCCTCGTCTGACGCGCGCGCATTCCCCTCCACCACATGGGCGAGAAACGCGGCCCCCGGGCGCGCCGCCGCGCTTTTTAAAGAAAAGAAATCGTGACGATCACCGTGTCCGTATAGGTCCCGGGCGGCTTTCTGGCTTGCGCTGGAATGCGTCCATAGACCGTATGACCGAGGGAGCTCGCCGTTCCAATTCCGCCCATCGTGTCGACGCCGTCGGTCGCGCCCCAGCGAAGCGTGCGCGAGGAATCGCGGAAAAGGTCATAGGAGATCGCATTCGATCCATAGGTCATCGCACGTTGGGTCGCATGCAGGCCTGAAGCGCCCGCGTTGAGCCGCACATGATAGGGCGTGGAATTGGTGCACAGAACATGGATCGTGCTTGCCGCGTCGACGGGATTGGAGAAATCCGCCACTGAGCCGAAATTGAGATTGGCGGCCGTCGCCGAACAGCGCGACGGGATGGCGGCGTCCACCGAAAAGTTCATCGCGCTCGCCGAGACGATGGATGCGCAGGGGGGCGGTTGCCCGGTGTAGATCGTCTGATAGCGCGCGACATTCATCGTCGTGGAATAAACGCCCGGCGGCGTCGTTTGCTGACCGGCGACGAATTCTCCATAGACCGGAAGAACCACAGAGGGCGCATCCCGCGTCAGGATCACCGAAGGCGCATTCGTCAGAGAGGCGTCCCAGACGAGCGTTCGCGCCGCGTCTGAGTAAATCTGAAACGACGCGCGGGCCGCGCCGGCGCCCATTTGCCGCAAGGAGCCGGAGAGCGGATATGCGCCGGCGCCCATCGTGAAGCACATGCGCACACGATCGTTTGCGCCGAGAAACCCCGAACAGGAAGCGGATAACGCGCCGGCGCTGTTGACGGCCGCGCCCTGAAGCACGCTGACCGAGCCAAAGGAGAGGGCGCTGAACGACGCGGTGCATGTGACCTGCGCCAACGCCGGCGGACCGGCGAACGTCATCAACGCCGCCGGAAGGAGCCATGCGGCCCAATGGACCTGCCTCATCAAGATTTGACGCGCGAGGCTGGAAACGTATGACGCGATCATCGGCCTTGTTCTCCCGCCGCGCAGACGAGGGTTCGGCGCATCAGCTCCTGCCCCGGCTCTGGTCCATCGAAAGTCGTCGTGCATGAGCCCGCGTCAAGATCGACGGTCAGGGAATTCGAGGCCGCAAGATTGCGCAGATAGGCCTGACCGTCATAGCCGAGCGTGATCGTTTCGCCTGCGGGAGACAGGCTTCCGCGTGTCCCGACGGGGAGCGGCTTGCCTGTCGCGTCCACCACGACGACCAGAGCGTTGCGCATCGACGCGCTCTTGCCGAAATCCAGGAAAACGCCGGCTCTGGCGGCGGGCGTCACCGTGTCGTGACTGGCGGGGAGCGAAAAAGCGATGGGCAAATCCGTCAGATCGATGCCGATCCGATTCTCCTCCCATGGCCGCAAGTCGCCGATCAGCTTGCGCCCGAAGGCGCCGGTGCGCCCGACGACCCTGTTGTCCTGCAGGACGGGGACGTCCCGCAGCCCTGCATCCACGACCACAAAGCTGGAGTTCACGCGGTTGCCGAAGGTGAGACCGCCGCCGATCAGCGCGACCGCGCCGTCAAAGGTCGCGGCGGCGGATACGGAATCGGAATATTTGGCGGCTTGCGCGCCGACCTGACCGATGGACGAGCGGTAACTGCCGGACGCCAGCGTGGTGCGATCTCCCCCGGCGGCGGCGCGCACGCGCCACCCGTAATCGCCCTCCATCAGCGGTTGGGGACGGATGATCTCGCTGGATGCGCCGGGGCTTCCGCCGGATCCGACGGTGGCGGCCAGCGACGCGAACATGTCAGTCCCCAGCGGCATGGACAGGCCGGCATAGACGCCTTTGTTGCGCGTGCCCGACAGATTGACGAAGCCGCTCAGGAAGGCGGTGATGCGCCATGGCAATTGCTTGTTCACCGACACCGTCGTCACCTGCGCGCGTTCGCCCGTGTCGCTGACCTGATTGATATAGCCGACGCTGAAGGAGACATTCGCCTGCGGCGCATAGGCGGTGAGGGAGGCGCGATCGAGCTTGCGGGGCGCGCGGGTGTCGCCGCCCAGCGTGAATGCGTTGAACCGTTCGACGGGCGACAAATCCTTGAACGCGTCATTGCTGGCTGTGACCGACGCCAGGTCGTCATAGCGGCCAAAGCTGCGTTGACTGGATAAGGACAAGGTGAGCCAGCGATACGTCCCTTGCCACCCGGCATAGCCGAGCGCGCCTGCCCCGCGCGCGCTATGGCTGCCGGCGGCCGCGGTCGTGAGCGCGCCGAAAGGTCCAAGGGCGCTTGTCGCGCCGAGCCCGCCCTGAAAGAGCCCTGCGCCGCCTTCCACATGCGCGTCGAGAGTGATCCATTCCGTCAAGCCCCGTCTGAGCGTCGCGGAAGCGACGGGGCGCAGATCATAGTCTGCGGAGCGAATGCCGAAATTGCGACGGGCGAAGCCCGCCTCTACGGAATAGTCCATCAGCCCCGGCGCCAGCATGCTGATCGGGGCGCTGATGCGCAGACTGGTCTCCACTTCGCGTCCGCTGGCGTCGCGCACCACCACCCGCGCGTCGCCGGCGCCGCTCGCCAGAAAAGGAATATTCGCAATCTGGAACGGGCCCGTTCCCACATTCTGCCGATAGGCGCCGATGCCGCTCAGAAAGACGTCGACGGTGGACGGCGCCGCCGCCGTTCCGCTGATGACGGGAATGGGACGCGTGACGATGTCCGACCGCAAGGTGAAGTCGCGGCGGATCTGCATGCCGCCGAGGCGTAAGGGGCGCGTCCATGCAAGCCCGCCGGAGATCGTGTCGCCCAAGCGCATCTCATGGGCGCGCTCGACGTCGGAATAGGAATAGGTCGTGTCGAGCCGGAGCGTCGTGGGAGAGGGATTATAGGGCGTCGCGCCGATGATCGCGTTTTGCACGAAGGTCCCCATATCGCTGAACGCGCGTCCCTCAAGCGTCGCATTGGCGCCTGAAAACGCGAAGCGGCCCGTTCTCATGTCGCTGATGGCGCCGCCGAAGAATGCGTAATTCATGAGGAGGCCGAGATCGGAGCGCGGCCGCGGCCTCTCCTTGCGCGGCGCGGCGTCGAAGACGCGCGGCGCGCGCTGCCCATCGCTCACCTGAAAGCGGATCTGAAGGCGCGAATCGTCGAGTTCGAACGCAAGACCTTGCGCTGCGACTGCGATCTCCTCTTCCGGGACGCCCTCGCTCACACGCAAGCCCGCGGCCGCAAGCACGCGGCGGGCGACGAAAAGACCGCCGCGCGCGGGATCCAGAAGAAAAGGCTGGGGCGGGCTCACCGACTCGCCATTCACCAGAACTTCGAGCCACACATGTCTGGAGCGTTCCAGCAGGTTGGGCTGCGGCGTGATCGGAGGCAGCGCGCCCTCAGCCGCGCCCGCGCGGCCATGCCAAAGGCACAATGCGATGCAGATCGCTCTAGCGGCTGACCTGCGCATTGAGGCGCCCTTTTTCAGTCTCCGCTGAGATCGCGCCAGCACCGGGGGCGCCGCGCGGCAGATCGAAGACGCGTTCGGACCGTCCCAGAATATAGCCCGCAAGACCGGGCGAAATTTTCACGCCGCCGATCGAAAGGTCGGAAATGCGCACGCTCCGGTCGCCGGAATTGACCCCGACCAGCACGCGTCGCCCGCTTCGCGTCTCGATGGACCAGGCCAGCTTGGACGCGCTTGCGTCTGGATGGACGAAAAACAGCGGCAGCGCATAGCGGACCGCCAGATTGACGCCGATATTGCGAACGCGATCGGCGACGGGCACTTCGTCAACGACAAGCCGGTAGGATTTTTCGCCCCTGATCGGCTCGCCCTGAATGCGCAGGAGACGAACAAGCGTCTCGGATCCCGGCGCGATCTGGACGATGGGCGGCGACGCGACGACGTGATCCGTCGGCGCGAAATGATCCTTGCCCTCGCGCAAGGTCCATTCAAACACACGCACCTGCCCGACGACGGGACGCGGGCTCTCATTGCGCAAGGTGACGGCGCCCGAATTCGCCGGCTGCAGCACTTCGACCCGAATGGGCGAGACGGCGAGCGAGGCCGCTTCGCTCGCCCCCGCCGCCGCCAGCGACAAAAAACAGGCAAGACGAAACGCCTTCAAATGACGATGAGCTCGTCTCATGAAGTCTCTCTTCTGAATGATGAGGGAAGCACGCAGGCGCGCGCCGGCGGCGCGCGCCCCTCCGGCGCTAGAATTCGACGCTCAGAGTCACGGTGTCGGTGTAAACGCCCGGCGCGGTCGGGGTCCAATTCGTCACGCGGAACGTCAGCGGATAGGTCTGCGACACGCCCGACCCTGTCGCGCCGATGTCGGAGGTGGCGACATTGGGCATTTCGGTCGTCCCCTGCAGGATTTTATATCCAACCGACGAGGATCCGTTCTTCATCTGCCGATTGACGGAGCTGGTCACATCGTTGGAGCTTGCGAAATAATATTTGTACGGCGTCGTATTCGTGCAGGTGACCGCAAAGCTCGACGTCACGTCGCTTGGTGCGGCCGCGACGCCTGACGTGGAGCCGAAATTGATGGTTCCGCTTGGTCCGCTGTCGATCTTGCAACCCGCATTCACGGTCACCTGAACGGTGAACTGCGTTCCCGAGACGACCGTCTGGGCCGACGCGGAAGACGCAAGCGCGATGGAAAACGCAACGCTGGCCATGAGTGACCGAATGTCCATTTAAACCTCCTGATCTGAACGTTTCAGTGAGCCCGCCCGACGTCGCATCTGGTGACACAGCCATGGTTGTTAGTAAATATTATATTTACGTATATACCCTTAAGAACACGTTCATTTCTAAATTACTAATATCCGCATCCACTTATGTGTTATTAAGTTTTGCGCGCAGATGCGCGCGCCGCGTCCAGCGCTTGGGCGCGCCGTGCGCCTTCGCGCGCAAACCCGCGCGAAGTGATTCGCCGCGTCAGATCGAGCGGCCCTTCGTCGTCGGAACGCATGCG
>CAIXDD010000400.1 GCA_903918155.1 uncultured Hyphomicrobiales bacterium | reverse complement strand
GGATCAGCGGCCGCTTCGCGGACTTCAGCATCTCGACCGCCTTGGCGATGTCGGCGGCCTGCGCGCGCGGCGGCGCCGGCGGCTGATAGCGCGCGACGTCGGGAATTTCAGGAACCTTGTCGAGTTTGGATTCGCCAAGGCCGGCGTCGAGCACGATATAGACGGGCGCCTGCGGTTCGGTGCGCGTGGCGACATTGGCGCGCAGCATCGCGTCCACGATGGCGGGCGCGGACGCGGGCTGGTTGTCGAATTTCACGATGTCGCGGACCATGCCGGCCTGATCGGTCGACGTGTGGATCCAGTCGATCCAGGGGCGACGCTGGTTGGAATCGACAGGGCCGGTGGCGCCCATGAGGAACAGCGGCTTGCGGTCGCAATAGGCGTTGAAAATCGCCATATGCGCGTGCATCAGGCCAACGTTCGAATGGACGATGGCGGCCATGGGCTCGTCGGTGACCTTCGCATAGCCATGCGCAATGCCCACCGCATGATCCTCATGCAGGCACAGAAGCATGCCGGGGTCGCGATTGCCGAGATGGTTCACGATGGAATCGTGCAGGCCGCGATAGCTCGCGCCGGGATTGAGGCTCACATATTTGAAGCCTAAACGGCGCAGCATCTGCGCGGCGACGTCAGACCCCCACGCGACGTTCTCGTCAGGCGCGCCTTCCGGTTTATCAAGATACATATCGTTTCCTCTCCGATTGACTGGTCGACGCGCGGCGTCGGACGCGCCGCGGCTCATGATCGCGTAAGGGGAGATTCGGCTCGCGCCCAAGCGGGCGCCCAAGCGAGCGCCCAAGCGCACGCCCAAGCAAGCGACCGGCGCGCGACCGGCGCGCGCAGCGGCTCCTCGGCTCCCCCCGGCCGTCGCTCGCCGTGACGACGGCGCGGCCTTGTGGGCCGAGACTATGGAGGGGCGTCCCGGTGAAGGCAAGAACCCGGCGCGAGACGGCGCGCGACGCGGGCCGGACCCGATGCGCCGTCAGAAGGGAAGGTTGAAGACGCGGCTGGGCACGAGTTCGCCGCCCTCGACGGCGCCGAACGCCACCGGCACGCCGGCGCATGCGGCATAGGCGAAGCCGCTGAGAGGGGCGTCGCGTCCGCGCAGCAAGAGCGATTGGCCACGGCGCAGGCGCGCCGCGCCGTCGCGGTCCACCACGACGCAGACGAGTTCGGACAGGCCCGCTTCGACGCTGAGAAGATCCTCGAAGGGATCGGCGCCTTCCGCCTCCAGCTCCGCAAGCGGAGCGGCGTCCTCTTCCGTGAAAGGGCCGACGCGGGTGCGGCGCAGCGCCACCACATGGCCATAGCAGCCGAGCAGGCGGCCGAGATCGCGGGCGATGGCGCGCACATAAGTGCCCTTGCCGCAATGGGCCTCGAACACGGCCTCGTCGGCGTCCGCGCGCACGAGATCGAGCGCATGAATGGTGACCTGGCGGGGCTGCAGCACAACTTCCTCGCCGTCGCGGGCGATGTCATAGGCGCGTTCGCCGTCGATCTTGATGGCGGAGAAAGCGGGCGGCGTCTGCAGGATCACGCCGATGAACTCAGGCAGGAGCGCCGCGATCTGGTCGACCGTCGGCCGCAGCTCGCTCGTGCGCGTGACGGTTCCGTCGGAATCGTCGCTGTCGGTCTCCGCGCCCCACCGCACCGTGAAACGATAGGCCTTCCGCCCGTCCTGCACGAAGGGCACCGTCTTGGTCGCTTCGCCGAAGGCGACGGGCAGGACGCCGGAGGCGAGCGGATCGAGCGTGCCGGCATGGCCGGCCTTCTTGGCGTTGAACAGGCGCTTGAGACGCGACACGGCATGCGTGGACGTGACGCCCACCGGCTTGTCGAGGATGAGCCAACCGTTGATCTCGACGCGTTTGGAGCGTGGCGCGTTCATTCCGGCTGATCGTCCTGTTCGTCGGGCGCGGACAGGTCCTGGCGCACTTTGGGGGAATTGAGCAAGGCGTCGATCTTGTCGGCGTTGTCGAACACGTCGTCGATGCGGAAGCGCAGGTCGGGCGCGAATTTCATATTGATCTTGCGCGCCACCTCGCCGCGCAGGACCTTGCGATGTCCTTCGAGCGCCACCAGAACCGCCTCGCGATCGGAGCCGCCCAGCGGCATCACATAGATCGTGGCGAGCTTGAGGTCGGGGCTCATGCGCACGCGCGGCACCGTGACCACATGCGCGTCAAGCACGGAATCGTTCAGCGCGCCGCGGGTGAGCAGCTCCGACATGGCGTGGCGGACGAGTTCGCCGACCCGCAGCATGCGCTGGGAAGGTTCGCCGCCCTTCTGGTGCGATCTGGACATATTCGTCTCCGGCGCGCGCGGACGCCGCCGCGCGCAAGCCTCTCGTCAAAACAGGATGTTCAAGACAAGTTGGAAGAAGCGCTCACAGCGAGCGCTTCACTTCCTCCACCCGATAGCATTCGATCACGTCGCCCGCGCGCATGTCCTGATAGTTTTCGAAAGCCATGCCGCATTCCTGACCGGCCAGCACTTCCTTGACTTCGTCCTTGAAGCGCTTGAGCGTCGAGAGCTTGCCTTCGTGCACCACCACATTGTCGCGAATGAGGCGCACGCTGGCGCCGCGCTCGACCTTTCCGTCGGTCACGCGGCAGCCCGCCACCTTGCCCACCTTGGTGATGTTGAACACTTCGAGGATGGACGCATTGCCGAGCATGTCCTCGCGATAGGACGGCGCGAGAAGGCCCGACATGGCGCCCTTCACGTCATCCACGAGGTTGTAGATGATGTTGTAATAGCGGATCTCGATGCCCGCGCGATCGGACGCCTCGCGCGCTTCCTTGTGGGCGCGCACGTTGAAGCCGATGACGGCGGCGTTGGAGGCCTCGGCGAGCGTGATGTCGCTCTCCGTGATGCCGCCGACGCCGGCGTGGATGATGCGCGCGCCGACCTCTTCGGTGCCGAGCTTGTCGAGCGCGGCGATGATCGCCTCGACGGAGCCTTGCACGTCGCCCTTGATGACGAGCGGGAATTCCTTGCGGCCGGCCGTCTTGAGCTGGCTCATCATGTCGGCGAGCGAACGCCCGGCGCCTGCGCCGCGCGCAGCCGCCTGATCGCGCTTCTGGCGCTCGCGATAATCGGTGACCTCGCGGGCCCGCGCTTCGGACTCGACGACCGCCACGCGGTCGCCGGCTTCCGGCGCGCCCGAGAAGCCCAAAACCTCCACGGGGAAGGAAGGGCCCGCCTTCGCGACGTTCTTGCCCTGATCGTCGAGCAGGGCGCGCACGCGGCCCGATTGCGAGCCTGCGACCACGATGTCGCCGATCTTCATCGTGCCGCGCTGCACGAGGACGGTGGCCACGGGGCCGCGGCCGCGATCCAGACGCGCCTCGATGACCGTGCCTTCCGCCGGGCGGTCGGGATTGGCCCTGAGGTCGAGCAATTCGGCCTGCAGCGCGATGGCTTCGAGCAGCTTGTCGAGATTGATCTGCTTGAGCGCCGACACTTCGATTTCGAGC
>CAIXDD010000399.1 GCA_903918155.1 uncultured Hyphomicrobiales bacterium | reverse complement strand
CCGGGCCCAGCCCCTGCGCCTGCGGCCGCGCCCTTGCGCCCGGCGCCGACGCCGTCCGCGCCCAATGCGGAGGAAGCCGCCTCCGCTGCGCCCGCCGTCGCGCCTCCGGCGGCCGATCAGACCCGCGCGACCCCTGCGGACGACGCGCCGGCGAAGGAGACGGAGCCGGCGTCTGCGCAAGCGGATGCGCCGTCTGCGGCGCCCATAGAGCCGGGCCCCGCTCCCGCCGCCAAACCGGCGGGCGAGACCGATCCGCTCGACGCGCTCGAAGAAGAAATGCGCAAATTGCTCGGTCGCTGAGCGGCCGCGCGCATGACAAAACGGCCCCTCGCGGGGCCGTTTTTTTATCTGCGGTCATCAAGCGCGAAGAGGCGCGAATGCGTTTTGCGCCTGCGGCAAGGGCTCAATCGTCGCGATAGACTTTCTCGCGCCGCTCATGGCGTTCCTGCGCTTCGACCGACAAGGTCGCGATGGGACGCGCGTCGAGGCGCTTCAGCGAGATCGGCTCGCCGGTTTCCTCGCAATAGCCGTAAACGCCTTCCTCGATGCGTTGCAACGCGGAATCGATCTTGGCGATCAGCTTGCGCTGACGGTCGCGCGCGCGCAATTCGATGGCGCGATCGGTTTCCGACGACGCCCGATCCGCGATGTCGGGATGGTTCTCGTTCTCCGATTGCAACGCGACGAGCGTCTCGCGGCTTTCGCGCAAGATCTCTTCTTTCCATGCGATCAGCTTGCGTCTGAAATACTCGCGCTGCCGCTCGTTCATGAAGACTTCGTCTTCCGACGGTCGGTAGGCTTCGTCGATTGAATCCGCGTGTTTCATGCGCCGACCCGCTCCTTCGATGTGCACGCCTTATAGCCATTCGCGGGCCGGGCCACAACGCCCGCCGCCCGAAGCCCACAGCCGCCCGGCCAAAGCCACGCCGGAAACCGCCAAGAAAGCGGCCAAGCATGCGGCCAAGCATGTCGCCGGCATGACGAAGCATGACCAAGCATGGCCGCGCGGAACGAAGCCGGCGGGCGGCGGTTTCCCGTGTCCGGCGGGCGCGGGCCCGCCGCGCAGGCAGGAAAGCGCCATGGCCGCAGGCGTTCGCTCGTTCTGGAAGGGGCATTTGCGCCTGTCGCTGGTGACGATCCCCGTGCGGCTCGTCAGCGCCGCCAAAGCCGACGGATCCGTGGCCTTTCATCAGGTGGACCGCAAGAGCCGGCAGCGCGTGCGCTATCAAAAGGTCGTCCCCGGCCAGGGCGAAGTGGAGAAAGACGACATCGTGCGCGGCTATGAGGTGGAGCCGGGCAATTACGTCCTGCTCGAAGACGAGGAGCTGGACGCGCTGAAGCTGGAGACCCGCCACACGATCGAGCTGACGCAATTCGTCGACGCCTGCGAGATCGAGCCGATCTATTTCGACCGGCCTTATTACCTTCTGCCCGACGGCGAGGTGGCGGAGGAAGGCTATCGCGTGATCCGCCAGGCGCTGCTTGAGGAGCGCAAGGCCGGGATCGGCCAGTTGACGCTGCGCGGCAAGGAGAATCTCGTCGCATTGACGCCCAGCGGCGCGGGGCTTTTGCTGGAGACGCTGCGTTACGCGGAGGAGATCAAGGCCGCCGAGGAGGTCTTCTCCGAACTGGGGCGCGATCCCCTGCCCGCCGATCTGGTCGCGATGGCGAAATCGCTCATCGAAAGCCGCAGCGAGGCTTTCGATCCCACGGCCTATGAAAACCATTACGCGCGCGCGCTGCGCGACCTCGTCGAGGAAAAGGTGCGCACCGGAAAATCGGTGGCCGTGGGCGACGAGCGCACGAAGGAGACGGGCGCGCGGGTGGTGGATTTCATGGAGGCGCTGCGCCGCTCCGTCGCCGCCTCCGGCAAGGAGCCGCCGCAAAACGCCGCAGCCGGCGGCGCCGCCGGCAAGCGGCGCGCGGAACGCGCCCCTCCCCGCGCCGCCCAGACCAGACCCGGCGCCACAACGCAGAGCAAGACGGCGAGCAAGGGCAAGGCGGCGAGCAAGACGGCGAGCGGCGCGGACGCCGGAGCGGCGAAGGCCGCCGGGACCAAGGCGACGGGCGAGCGCAAGGCCGCGCAAAAAAGCGCGCGGCGCAAGGCGAGCTGAGCGCGCATGGGCGCGCGCGCCGCACCGCGCAAGGCGAAAGCCGCGTCCGCACGCGCGAGCCAGACCCCGCTCGCCGCCTATCGCGCCAAGCGCGACTTCGCAAAAACCGCCGAACCCGCGGGCGCAAGCACGGAAGGCGAGACATCCGCGCGCGCGCGACCCGCGCCCGCCTCGCGCTTCGTCGTTCAGCGCCACTGGGCGCGCCGCGCCCATTTCGACGTCCGCTTCGAATGGGACGGCGTGCTGAAGAGCTGGGCGGTGACGAAAGGCCCAAGCGCCCGGCCTGGAACGAAGCGCCTTGCGGTGCGCACGGAGGATCACCCCCTTGAATATTCCGCCTTCGAAGGCGTGATCCCCGCCGGCGAATATGGCGGCGGCGACGTGCAGCTCTGGGACCGCGGCCCCTGCGAGATCCTGAGCGACCCGCGTGAAGGTTTCGCGAAGGGCGTGCTGAAACTGCGCCTGCAAGGGCAGCGCATGAAAGGCGATTGGGCGCTCGTGCGGCTGAAGACGCGCGCAGGCGACAAGCGCGAGAACTGGCTGCTGCTGAAGGACCGCGACGCCTTCGCCGAAGACGACGACAGTCTGGCGGATCGTTTCGCAAGCAGCGTGGCGAGCTGGCGCACGCGCGCGCAGATCGCCGCCGGAGAGACGCCGCGACCGGGCGCGGGACCCAAGGCCGCGAAAGGCGGATCCCTCCCGCAAGCGAAAACGAAACCGCAAGAACATGCGCAACAAAGCGCGCAACAAAACGCGCCGCGCTTCGTCCCGCCTCAATTATGCGAGGCGCGCGCGAGCGCCCCGAAAGGCGCGGACTGGCTGCATGAAATGAAATACGACGGCTATCGCATGCAGATCGTGCTGGAGCGCGGACGCGCGCGCCTGTTCACGCGCCAAGGGCATGACTGGACCGCGCGCCTTCCGGCCTTGAAAGCGGCCGCAGAAAAACTCTCCGCCGACAGCGCGGTCCTTGACGGGGAGGCCGTCGTGTTCGACGCCGGCGGCCTGTCGGATTTTCCCGCGCTCGCAGCCGCTCTCAAGCGCGGCGCGGGATCGAGCGCCGGCCCCATCTCTTACGTCGCCTTCGATCTCCTGCATCTGGATGGCGAGGACCTGCGCGCCCTGCCCCTTCTGGAGCGCAAGGCGCGTCTTGAAAAACTGCTCGCGCGCAAGCCCGACGCGCTCTCCTATGCGAGCCATGTGATCGGCGAAGGACCGGCCGTCTTCGCCAAGGCGGTGGCGGCGGGCGCGGAGGGGATCGTCTCCAAACGCGTGAACCTGCCCTATCGCTCAGGCCGCGGCCCGGGCTGGGCGAAGGTGAAGGACCGCCGGCGCGAGGACGTGACCGTGATCGGCTGGACGCCCTCCGAACGCGGGCGCGCCTTCGCCGCGCTCGTCGTCGCGCGCGAGGAGAAAGGCCGGCTCATCTACGCCGGCCGCGTGGGCGCGGGATTCGACGCGCGCGCGCAGGACGAGCTGATGCGCCATTTGCGAGCCCTCGCGCGCAAGCAGCCGCCCGACGTCGAGCGCCTCGATCTCGCGCCGCGCGGCGTGCGCTGGGCGGAGCCGGGACTCATCGTCGAGGCGGCGATGGCGGGCTGGACGGGGGATGGATTGGTGCGGCAAGGCGCCTTTCTGGGCGTGCGCGAGGATCGCGCCGACGAACTCGCCGCCGCCCGCGCCCGCGCCCGTCCCCATGCGCGCGCAGCCCCCGCTCAAACGCCTGCGCGCGGCGATCCGCCGGACCTGTCGCGCCTCACCCATCCCGAACGCGTGCTCTATCCGCAGGCGGGAGTCACCAAGCTGCAGCTCGCCGAATATCTGCTCGCCGTCGCCCCGCGGCTCATGCCCCATCTGGCGCGCCGGCCCGTGAGTTTCGTGCGCGCGCCGGAAGGGCTGGCGGGCGAGCGTTTCTTCCAGCGCCATCCCCTGCGCGGCATGTCGCGCGGGCTCGCGAGCCTGTCGATCGGCCATGAGCGGCGCGATTATCTCATGATCGAGTCCGAAGAGGGGCTTGTGACCTGCGCGCAATTCGGCGTGCTGGAGATTCACGGATGGAGCGCGCGCGCCGACGACATCGAGCGCCCCGACAGGCTCGTCTTCGATCTCGATCCCGACGAGGACCTGCCCTTCGCCGATGTCGCGGCGGGCGCGCTGGAGGTGCGCGACCTGCTCGCCGCCGCAGGACTCAAGAGCTTTGCGATGGTCAGCGGCGGCAAGGGCGTGCATGTGATCGCCCCGCTGGCGCCCGAACGCGACTGGCCGCAGATCGAGGCTTTCGCGCAAGGCTTCGCGCAACGGCTGGCGCGCAGCGCGCCCGACCGCTGGGTGGCGACCATGACGAAGGCGCGCCGCAAGGGAAAAATCTTCCTCGATTATTTGCGCAACAAGCGCAGCGCCACGGCCATCGCGCCCTGGTCGCCGCGCGCGCGCGCCAACGCGTCCCTCGCCATGCCGGTGTCGTGGCGCGAGCTGGCGCGGCTGGAGCGCGCGGACGGATTCGTCCTGTCGGAGGCGCTGAATCGGCGCGACGCTTTGCGCGCCCCTTTTCGCGATCCTTGGCGCGACTTCTTCACGCTCGACCAGCGCTTGTCCGATGAGACGATGCGCGTGGCCGGCGCGCGGCCGCGCGGATGAGAAATTCCCCGGCGCAGGCGCGCCGGGGATGCGCGCTCACGCCATGGGCGCGAAAGCGTAGCCTGCCCCGTCCTTCGACACGGTTCCGCAGCCCGGCATGCCGTAATGATAGCCCGCCACGGGAATCTTGTCGGCGACCACGCGGTCGAACATGCGCCGGCGCGAGGCCTCCGCCAGATTGGGATCCATGTCGAACACGACATGCCAGCCGGGATTGCGCAGGAACAATTCCTTCACGTTCGTCACGTCGGCCAGCACCATGAATTGCTGCGCGCCGGAGGCGACGTGAAAGCTCGTATGGCCCGGCGTGTGTCCATAGGTGGGCACGGGCTTCACGCCCGGCAGAACCTCGCCCTCGCCTTCGAAGCGGCGGACGTTCTTCCACGCGCCGAGCGTGGCGCCCACGCGACGCACGAGTCCCTGCACGCCCTGCGGCAGTTTCGAGGTGCGGCTCTCGTCGGTCCAGAACGCGAGTTCGGCCGCCGGCGCGATGATCTCGGCCTGCGGATAGAGCGGCTTGTCGTCCTTGTCCATCAGGCCGAAAATATGGTCCGGATGGAAATGCGTGAGCACGACATGCGTCACGTCTTTCGCCTCGAAGCCTGCGGCCTTCATATTCTCCTGCAGGCGCCCGCTCTGCGGCAGGCCGCCCGCGCCATTGCCCGCATCGAAGATCACGCGGCGGTCGCCGATCTTCATCGATGTCACCGTGAATCCGGTGGGCACGCCGTCGGTGACGACGCCGCCTGCGGCGAGCGCCTTCTGGCGCTCCTCGATCGAGGCGTTGCGCACGAAATTGGGATCATGCGGCCGCACGATCTCGCCGTCGAACACCTGCGTCACTTCGATGTCGCCGACATTGAAGCGATAGAATTGCAGCTTCTTCGGATTGAGGCCGGTTTCGCGCGCCGCCTCCTGGGCGAGCGCGGAGGGGAGGAATTCAACGGGCCGGTCGAGGCCAAAGGCCGCGCCGGCGGCGGCGGCGGACACGACGAAACTGCGACGGCTGAACATGGGCTCTCTCCCTTGCGGCTGATCGGCCATGGCGGCCTGTCCGCGATCTAGGGCGACAGCGCAGCAGAAAAAGGCGCCCGGCGCTGGGGGCCAAAGAAAAAGGGGCCCGAGGGCCCCTTTTCGTCAGCGTCGAAACCGAATGGGCCGGCGCGTCAGGCGCGCGCGCCCTCGCCCTGCGG
>CAIXDD010000398.1 GCA_903918155.1 uncultured Hyphomicrobiales bacterium | reverse complement strand
GCCCTTGGGGCGGAAATTGGCGGTGAGGGCGGCTTCGAGCCGGCTCGCGCGGAACACGCCTTCCGAGCCCGCGCCCGTCACCGCCACGCGCACGTCCTTGCCCTTCTTGGCGACGAAGACGCCCACGATGGCGTAGCGGGACGCCGGGTTGCGGAATTTCTCATAGGCCGCCTTGGCGGGGATGGGGAAGGCGATCTTGGTGATCAGCTCCCCCTCCTCGAGCGCGGTCTCGAAGAGGCCCTTGAAATAGTCGTCCGCCGGAATCTTGCGCTTATTGGTGATGATGGTCGCGTTAAGCGCGAGGCAGGCGGAGGGATAATCCGCCGCCGGATCATTGTTGGCGACCGAGCCGCCGATCGTGCCGCGATGACGCACGGCGGGATCGCCGATCATGCCGGCGAGATCGGCGAGCGCGGGAATCTTCTCCCGCACGAGCGGCGAATTCGCCACCTCGAAATGGCGCGTCATGGCGCCGATCACGAGCGTGCGGCCCTTCAGCTCGACGCCGCGCAGGTCGTCGGCGCGGCCCAGATCGATCAGGGCGGGCGGCGAGGCGAGGCGCTGTTTCATCGTGGGCAGAAGCGTCATGCCGCCGGCGAGGAATTTGGCGTCCTCGGTCTTGGCGGCGAGGTTGACGGCTTTGCGCGCGGTGTCGACGCGGTGATAGGCGAAAGCGTACATGGTCGGTTCCCCCTGAAGGCGCTTATTCGGCGGCCTGCGCGCTCGATGGCCCCATGGCCTTGGCGCCGGCGGCGATCGCCTTGACGATGTTGTGATAGCCCGTGCAGCGGCAGATATTGCCCTCCAGCTCGTGGCGGATGGTTTGTTCGTCCAGCTCGGGGCCCTTGCGCCGCGCGATGTCCACCGCCGACATGATCATGCCCGGCGTGCAGAAGCCGCATTGCAGGCCGTGGTTCTCGCGGAACGCCTCCTGCATGGGATGCAGCGCGTCGCCCGCAGCCAGCCCTTCGATGGTCACCACCTGCGCGCCGTCGAGCGACAGGGCGAGCGCCGTGCAGGACTTGATGGCCGCGCCGTCCACATGCACGACGCAGCAGCCGCACTGGCTCGTGTCGCAGCCCACATGGGTGCCCGTGAGGCGCAAGGTCTCGCGCAGGAACTGGACGAGCAGCGTGCGGGAATCGACGTCCGCCGACACCGGCTTGCCGTTCACCGTCATGGAAACCTTCGGCATCTTTTCCTCCTGAACTCCGGCGGGGCGCCCTATGGCCTGAACCACGCGACCCCTGCCCGCTTTGGACCGCAATGTGTGACCGGCGCGCGCGCCGGTCAAGCCACCGCAAGCCTCAGCCCTGGGCGACGATTTCTGCGAATTTGGCGAAGAAGGCGTCGGCGTTTTTCTTCGCCACGCCGTCGATCAGGCGCCCGCCCAGCTGGGCGATCTTGCCGCCCACATTGGCCTCCACGTCATAGGTGAGGAGCGTGCCGCCCTCCGCCCCGTCGGTGAGCGCGACCTTGGCGCCGCCCTTGGCGAAGCCTGCCACGCCGCCCTCGCCCTGGCCGCTGATCGTGTAGCCGTTGGGCGGGTCGATGTCGGACAGCTCCACATTGCCCTTGAAGGTCGCGCTGACGGGGCCGACCTTGATCTTGGCTATCGCCTTGAACGCGCTCTCGGAGGTCTTCTCCAGCTCCTGACAGCCGGGGATGCATTGCTTGAGCACCTCCGGGTCGTTCAGCTTCGCCCACACCGTCGCGCGGTCCGCAGGCAGGGCGACCTCGCCCTTCATCGTCATGGCCATCGTTTCGCTCCTCGTGTTTGCGGTTCTTATCCCTTGCCGGAGCAGGGGAAGTCCAGAGGAGATATCGACCTTTGGCGCATGGCGCGCGAGGTTGCGCCGAAGCCCGGGGAAGGCTACCCAAGGGAAAAGCGGCGAAGGCTGCGTCCCGCAAGGGGTTCGGGGGGAAACGATGACGCGCCTTGATCGCGATGTCGCTGTGTCCGGCGCCGTCCTGCATGCGCAGGCCGAGGGGCCGCCCGACGCCCCGCCCCTGCTGCTGGCCCATGCGCTCGGCTCGAATCTCTCCCTCTTCGACCTGCAGATGCCCTCGCTCGCGCGCCGATTCCGGGTGATCCGCTATGATTCGCGCGGCCATGGCGCGAGCCGCCTGAAAGGCGCGCAAAAGCCGCTGTCCATGCGGATTCTGGCCCGCGACGCCCTCGCCGTGCTCGACGCCTTCGAGGTCGAGCGCGCCCATATGCTGGGCCTCTCGCTGGGCGGCGCCGTCTGCCTGCAAATGCTGCTCGACGCGCCCGACCGCGTGGATCGGGCGGTCATCGCCAATTCCGCCGCCCATTTCGGCCAGCGCGAGGCCTGGGAGGCGCGCATCCGCGACGCGCGGGAGAAAGGGCTCGACGGGCTCGCCGCCGCGGCCATCGACCGCTGGTTCACCGCCGAATTCCGCGAGCGCGCGCCGGGCATGGCGGCGGCCGTCGCGCAGGCCTTTCGCGAGACGGACCCCGCCGCTTATGCGGCGACCGCGGCCGCGCTGCGGGATTTCGACCTGCGCGAGGCGATCCGCGCGGCGAAAGCGCGGATTCTCGTGCTGGTGGGCATGCAGGACCCCTCGGCCCCGCCCGCTTTGGGCGGGCTGATCGCCGAACATGTCGCCGGCGCCCGCCTCGTGGCGCTCGACGCGGCCCATTTGTCGAATGTCGAGAAGCCCAATGACTTCACCCGCGCCATCGTGTCCTTCCTGACCGCGCCCTGAACCCGCTCTGGCCGGCATTTGCCGCAGCCTGCCGGGCTTGCTAGCGTGCGCGCCAGCAGGCTGGCAAGCCGGCGGACTTTGGGGCGCGCCGCGCGCGCTGTTGCGTGGATCGAGCGGACGGAGCGCATGGAGACCTTTCTCCAGCAATTGATCAACGGCCTGACGCTCGGCTCGATCTATGGGCTGATCGCCATCGGCTATACGATGGTGTTCGGCGTGATCGGCATGGTGAACTTCGCTCATGGCGACGTGTTCATGGTCTCGACTTTCATCGGCCTGATCCTGTTTCTTGCGCTCACGCAGATCATCGGCCTCTCCTCGATCCATCTGGCGCTGTTCCTCGTGCTGATCGGCGCGATGGCCCTGACGGCCCTGTGGAACTGGGCCATCGAGCGCCTCGCATATCGGCCCCTGCGCGGATCGTTTCGGCTGGCGCCGCTCATCTCGGCGATCGGCATGTCGATCTTCCTGATGAATTTCGTGCAGGTGACGCAGGGCCCGCGCAACAAGCCGCTGCCGCCGATGTTCAACGAGGTGATCCAGCTCGGCCCGCAGCTCTCCATCGCCTGGAAGCAGATCCTCATCATGGGCGTGACGGCGATCATGCTCGTCGCCTTCTGGTTTCTGGTGCAGAAAACCGCGCTGGGACGCGCGCAACGCGCCGTCGAACAGGATCGCAAGATGGCCGCGCTTTTGGGCGTGGACGTGGACCGCACGATCTCCGTCACCTTCGTCGCCGGCGCCGCATTGGCCGCCGTCGCCGGCACGCTCTACGTCATCCAATATGGCGTGGTGCGGTTCGACGACGGCTTCGTGCCCGGCGTGAAGGCGTTCACCGCCGCCGTGCTCGGCGGCATCGGCTCCATCCCCGGCGCGGTGCTCGGCGGGCTGCTGATCGGCCTCGTGGAAGTGTTGTGGTCGGCTTATGTGTCGAGCGATTACAAAAACGTCGCCGCCTTCTCCGCGCTCATCGCCGTTTTGATCTTCATGCCCTCCGGCCTGCTCGGCCGGCCGGAAGTGGAGAAGGTCTGAGGCATGTCCGCGCCAGACGCAGAGCGCCCCCCCGCCCGGCTCGCCGGCGCGTTGCGCGAGGCCGGCCTTGCGGCG
>CAIXDD010000397.1 GCA_903918155.1 uncultured Hyphomicrobiales bacterium | reverse complement strand
AGCCCGCCGCGATAGCCCGGCTCGATCATGTCGAAGGCGCGGGCGCGGTCGGCGATGACGCGGGTGAACACGTCGATGCGGCCGGTGGAGCTTTTGGGATTCGTCGCCGCGGCGATTTCGGGCGGCAGGTCGAGCCCTTCCATCAATTCCGCCACATAGACGCAATCGGTCTCGAGCACCGCGCCGGCGGTGAGGTCGATCTCATGCAGGGCGAGGCGCTCGATGCATTGGGCCACGACGCGGCCGGGCCCCGGCAGGAAGCTCGCGCGCATGCGCCAGGCGCGGCGGCCCAGCCGCAGGTCGAGGCTGGCGGGCTGCACCTGCCCCTCCGCGAAGGGGGCGGCGAGCTTGAGAGCGCCGCGGGCGGCCAAGGCTTCGATGTGATGGGCGGGCAGGATGCCCTGCAGGGGATCGGCGGAAGCGGTCATCCCCCAGCACTAGCCCCTCAGTCCGGCCGGGCCAAGGGATCGGCCTGTGATTCCCGTGGACGAAGCGGATCGCCCGCGCGCCGCCGGGCCGGGCGCCCCGCTTGCGGCGGGCCGAGGCGGGGGACTAAATGGCGGCTCCGCCCGCTGGCGGACTTTTGGGGACAGAGATGACCGAGAACGCCAAGCCCGCGGGCGCGCCCGCCCGCAAGTCCATCGCCGACATGCGACCCGCCACCCGTCTGGTGCATGGCGGAACCATGCGCTCGCAATTCGGCGAAATGTCCGAGGCGCTCTTTCTCACGCAAGGATTCGCCTATGAGAGCATGGAGCAGGCGGAAGGCCGCTTCACCGGCGAATCTCCCGGCTTCCAATATTCCCGCTTCGGCAATCCCACCGTCGCCATGTTCGAGCAGCGCATGGCGCTTCTGGAAGGCGCGCAGGCCGCGCGCGCCACGGCCACCGGCATGGCCGCGGTCACGGCCTCGATGATGGGCCAGTTGAGCGCCGGCGACCATGTGGTCGCCGCCAAGGCGCTGTTCGGCTCCTGCCGGTTCATCGTGGAGGATCTGCTGCCGCGCTATGGCGTCGCCTCGACGCTGGTCGACGGCACGGATCTCGACCAATGGCGCGCGGCGGCGCGGCCCAACACGCGCACCTTTCTGCTGGAGAGCCCCACCAATCCGCAGCTCGAAATCATCGACGTCGCGGCGGTGGCCGACATCGCCCATGCGGCCGGCGCCACGCTCGTCGTCGACAATGTGTTCGCGACGCCGCTGTTGCAGCAGCCTCTCCAGCTCGGCGCCGATTGCGTCGTCTATTCCGCCACCAAACATGTGGACGGGCAGGGCCGCGTGCTGGGCGGCTGCATCCTCGCCTCGAACGAATTCATCGACAAGCACATCCACAATTTCCTGCGCCAGACGGGGCCTTCCATGTCGCCCTTCAACGCATGGGTGATGCTGAAATCGCTGGAGACGCTGCCGCTGCGCGTGAACCAGCAGATGCGCAGCGCCGAGCGCGTGGCCGATTTCCTCGCCGAACGGACCGGCGCCATCGCGCGCGTTCTCTATCCCTGGCGCACGGACCATCCCCAGCACGCGCTCGCCCGCAAGCAGATGACGGGCGGCGGCACGGTCGTCGTGTTCGACGTGCGCGGCGGCAAGGAGGCGGCGTTCCGCTTCGGCAATGCGCTGGAGGTCGTCAAGCTGTCGAACAATCTCGGCGACGCCAAGAGCATCGTCACCCATCCCGCCACCACCACGCATCAGCGCATTCCGCGCGCCGCGCGCGAGGAGATGGGAATCGGCGAGGGCATGCTGCGCCTCTCGATCGGGCTGGAGGACATCGACGACCTGCTCGAAGACCTGAAGGCCGCGTGCGACGCCGTGTGAGGCGGCGCCCTCACGGGCGCTTGCGACGCCGTGTGAGGCGCGCTCACGAGCGCGGCTTGCGGTCCTCCAGCCAGAACCGGACGATGGCCGGCATGGAGACGTTGAGCAGCATGAAGCGCGCGAGATGGTGCACGCCCACGTAAAGCGGATCGAAGCCGATGGCGAAGGCCAGCATCGTCATCGCTTCAAGGGCGCCGGGCGCGAAGGCGATCAGCGCGCCGCCGAAGGGCACGCCCACGGCGATCGCGGCGAACCAGGCGAACAGGGCCGACACGGCGATGCTGATGAGGATCGAGGTGAAGGCCGCGCCCGCGATGCTAGGCAGCCGGCGCCAGTCGAAGCCCACGAAGCGCGAGCCCGTCCACGCGCCGATCAGCGCCTGCCCGAGAAAGGCGAGTTCGCCGGGCAGGCGGCCCGGCGCAAAGCCCGTGCCGTGAAAGAGCGCGGACACCATCATCGCGCCGAAGAACACGCCGCCGGCCACTTTGAGCTTGTGGAAGATCCAGCCGCCCAGCGCCCCCAGCGCCAGCATGCCGCCCACCAGCCATAGCGGATCCTGCAAGGCCGCCGGCGCGCTCTGCGCCGCGGTTCCCGCCGTCTCGACGACGAGCATGGGCAGGATCGCCATCAGCACGAGCACGCGGAACATCTGCACCACGACGATGCGCGGCACGTCGCCCCCCACGCGCGGCGCGATGGAGATGATATAGGCGAAGGCGCCCGGGCTTGTCGCGAGCAGGGCCGTCGCGCGGCTCCAGCCCAGCATGCGCAGGAAGAGCGTGCCCGCGGCCGTCGTGGCGACGACGCCCAGCGCCATGATGAGCAGGCTGCCGGGATAGGTCGCGATCCCGCGCAAGGTCTCGGGCGTCACCGCCGCGCCCAGCGTCACGCCCGAGGCCACCATGGCGACGACGCGGATCGGCCCCTCGATGCGCGCGGCCAGGCCGAAGACCGTCATGAGGGTGACGATCACCATCGCCCCGGAAATGCCGCCGCCCGGCACGCCCAGCCACAGGAACAGCGCCGAGCCGCAAGAGCCTGCGGCGACGGTCGCGAGCTGGCGATAGAGCGGCGGGTTGCGGAAGGCCTGCGTCGAGCTTGTGGTCATTCCGCAGGATAAACCACGCGCGCCGCAGGCTCCGCAAGCGCGGCGGGCCCGTGCGTTCTATTTGCGGGCCAGGAGATCGCGGATCTCCTCCAGCAGCGCCTCCGAACGCGGCGGCGGCGGGGGCGCGGCGGGCGCCGCAGCCTCCGTCTTGCGCAGGCTGTTGATGGCGCGCACGGCGAGAAACAGAATGAAGGCGAGGATCAGGAAGTTCGCCGAGACCGTGAAGAAATTGCCCCAGGCGAGCACGGCGCCCTGTTTCTTCGCCTCCGCCAGCGTCGGCGCGTTCACCGCGCCCGACAAGGCGAGGAAATGATTGGAGAAGTCGAGGCCGCCGAAAATCGCGCCGATCAGCGGCATGATGAGATCGGCGACCATGGATTCCACGATCCTGCCGAACGCGGCGCCCACGATCACGCCGACGGCGAGGTCCACGACAGGGCCGCGCATGGCGAATTCCTTGAATTCCTTGAGCATTTCAAACCTCGTGCGCATGAGTCTTCAAAGTTAAGGTCAAGACTGGCTTTCTTCCTACCCTGTCGCTGCGCGCAAGGAAAGCGGTCGCTGACGGCCCGGCGCGCGCATGTTAGCGTTGCGCCCATGGAAGGGGCGGAATGACCTACGGCGGCTTCGCGATCCTCACGGCTCTCGTTTACCTGTGCGGGCTGTTCGCCATCGCGCATTACGGCGACACGTCGGGCCGCAGCATCATGTCCTCGCGCGCGCGCCCGCTCATCTACGCGCTCACCCTCGCCGTTTATTGCACCTCCTGGACCTTCTTCGGCTCGGTGGGCCTGGCCTCTTCGCGCGGGCTGGATTTCCTGCCGATCTATATCGGGCCGATATTGGTCGTGGGTCTCGGCTTTCCGCTCATCCTGCGCATCGCGCGCACGGCGAAGGCGCAGAACATCACGTCCGTCGCCGATTTCGTGGGCGCACGCTTCGGCAAGTCCGAACAGGTCGCCGCGCTGGTAGCGTTGATCTGCGTGGCGGGGATCATTCCCTATATCGCGCTGCAGCTGAAGGCGATCTCGGGCTCCATCGAGATCGTGCTCGAATCCATGGAGGCCGGGCGCGCGGTCTCCGCAGCCAGCGACAATGGCGCGCTGTCGGCGGCGGTCGCGGGCCTGCTGGCCTGTTTCGCGATGGCCTTCGGCACGCGCAACATCGACGCGACGGAGCATCAGGACGGGCTGGTTCTGGCGGTCGCCACGGAATCGCTGGTGAAGCTCGTCGCCTTCCTGATTTGCGGCGCCTATGTCACTTGGTGGATGTTCGACGGCCTTGGCGATCTGGCCGCGCGCGCCAATTCCGATCCCGCTCTGCGCGCCATGCTCGCGCGCCAGCCCGAGCCGGAGACTTGGATCGCCACGATGCTGCTGGCGGCCTTCGCCATCATCCTTCTGCCGCGCCAATTCCATGTGATGGTGGTCGAGAACCGCGACGAATCCGACATCCGCACCGCCGCCTGGCTGTTCCCGCTTTATCTTCTCCTCATCAATCTTTTCGTCATTCCCCTCGCCATCGCCGGCCGGCTCACCTTCGCCGACGGCGCGATCGATTGGGACATGACGGTTCTGGCCTTGCCGCTCAACAATGGCGCGCCCATCCTCGCCGTCATCACGATGATCGGCGGCTTGTCGGCGGCGACCGCCATGGTCATCGTCGCCTGCGTCGCCTTGTCGATCATGGCGTCGAACCATCTCGCCATGCCGCTGCTGCTGCGCGGGCGCCTCATGCAGCGTCGCTTCGAGGCGGGCGATCCGGCGTCGAAGATTCTCATCATCCGCCGTTTGGCGATCATCCTCGTCCTGTCGCTGGCCTATCTCTATTTCCGCTACGCCGCGCAATCGCAGCTGGCCGCCATCGGCCTGTTGTCCTTCGCCGCCATCGCGCAAATCGCGCCGGCCTTTTTCGGCGGGCTTGCGTGGCGTCGAGCCAATGCGCGCGGCGCCATCGCGGGCCTGCTCGCAGGCGTCGCGGTATGGGCCTATACGCTGCTGCTTCCCTCGCTCGCGCTCGATTCTCCGGCCATGGCGAGCATCGTCGCCCATGGCCCGCTGGGGCTTGCGGCCCTCAAGCCGACGGCGCTCTTCGGCGTGTACCTTCCCCAGCTCGTGCATGGCGTGTTCTTCAGCCTCTCGGCGAACGTGCTCGCCTTCATCGGCTTCTCGCTCACCCGCGACGCCAATCCCATCGAGCGGCTGCAGGCCAACGCTTTCATCGGGGCCGAACCCGCGCTGATGGGGCAGACGCTGCGCGTGGGCGGGGCGACGGTCACGGTGAGCGAGCTGGAAGGGCTCGTCGGCCGCTATCTCGGCGCCGAGCACACGCGCCGCTCCTTCGAAAGCTTCATGAAGGCGCGCGGCGCGCCCATGTCGCCGGCGCAGGAGGCGGACGCCCATCTGCTGCGCTTCGCCGAACATCTGCTCGCCTCCGCCATCGGCGCCTCGTCCTCGCGCCTCGTCCTGTCGCTGCTGCTGCGCCGACGCAACCTGTCGCGCGAGGCCGCGCTCAAACTCATCGACGAAGCCTCCGCCACGCTGCAATATAATCGCGACCTGCTGCAGCATGCGCTCGATTTCGCGCGTCAGGGAATCACGGTCTTCGACCGCAATCTGCGCCTCATGTGCTGGAATCAGGAGTTCCGCTATCTGTTCGACGTTCCCGCGGAGACGCTGCATGTCGGCCTCGCGCTGGAGGAGCTTTTGCGCTTCAACGCGGACCGCGGCATTTACGGCCCCGGCAGCATGGACTTGCATGTGCTCTCGCGCATGGAGGTGCTGGTGCATGAGACGGCGCCCTCGCGCCTGCGCCTCACCACGGGCATGGTGATCGAAATCCGCTCGGCGCGCATGCCCGACGGCGGCCTCGTGACGACCTATACCGACGTCACGCAAGCGGTGGCGGCGGAAGAGGCGCTGGAGAGAACCAACGAGACGCTCGAACAGCGCGTGCGCGAACGCACCGAACAGCTCGTGCGCCTGAACGCTGAGCTGGAGAAGGCGAAGGCGGTGGCGGAGGACGCCGACCAGTCGAAGACGCGCTTCCTCGCCGCCGCCAGCCACGACATCCTGCAGCCGCTCAACGCCGCGCGCCTTTACGCCACGTCGCTGCGCGAGCGCGCGGGCGCGAGCGAAGCGGGCGAGCTGGTCGGCAATCTCGACATGTCGCTGGAGGCCGTGGAGGAGATCCTCACGGCGCTGCTCGACATCTCGCGTCTGGACGCGGGCGCGATGAAGGCGGAGTTCAGCGCTTTCCGTCTGGGCGAATTGATGACGCAATTGCGCGTCGAATTCGAACCTCTGGCGAAGGAAAAGGGGCTGGAGCTGGTCTTCGCGCCCAATTCGCTCGCCGTGCGGTCAGACCGGCGCATGTTGCGCCGCCTGTTGCAGAACCTCATCTCCAACGGGATCAAATACACCCCGCGCGGGCGCGTGCTCGTGGGCTGTCGCCGTCGCGGCGGCGTCGTATCGATCCAGGTATGGGACACGGGCCTTGGCATACCCGCGTCCAAACAGCAGGACGTGTTTCGCGAATTCGAGCGGCTGGCGCCCGCCGCCAAAAGCGCGCGCGGCCTCGGCCTCGGCCTGTCCATCGTCGAGCGCCTGAGCCGCGTGATGGATCATCGCGTCACGCTCGTCTCCGCGCCGGGCAAGGGCTCGATGTTCGCCGTCGAGGCGCCCCTCGTGCAGCGCGCCGCCGCCGGCTCCGCCGTCGACGCCTCGCATATGGGCGCCGACCAGCATCAGCCGCTTGCCGGCCTCGTCGTGCTCGCCATCGACAACGAGCCGCGCATTCTCGACGGCATGCGCATTCTGCTCTCAGGCTGGGGCTGCGACGTGGCGGCGGCCGCCAGCGCCGCTGAGGCGCAGGCGATTTTCGCGCAGCGCGGGGATGCGCCGGATGTGGTGATCGCCGATTATCATCTGGACGGCGACGACGGCCTCTCGGCCATCGCGCATCTGCGCGCCCTCTATGGCGCGCAGACGCCGGCCCTGCTCGTCACCGCGGATCGCTCGCAGGAAGTGCGCGATCTCGCGCAAGCCGCCGACGTGCGCGTGCTGAACAAGCCGCTGAAGCCCGCGGGCCTGCGCTCCCTGCTCAGCCAATGGCGCGTGCTGGGCCGCGCCGCCGAGTAAGCGGGCCGTTCACGCCTGCGGCGCGTAAGGCGGGCGACCCGAGACGAGCGCGGCCTCCAGAAGATCAAGCCGATCCTGTCCCCAGAAGACCTCGCCGTCGAGGACATAGGAGGGCGAGCCGAACACGCCCTCCGCCATGGCGCGGGCCTTGTTGGCCTCATGGGCGGCGATGGTCTGCGCGCTGCGCGCGCACGCAAGCATGTCGTCGGCGTCATAGCCCGCCTCGGCGAGCAAGCGGGCAAGCTCGTCGGGGTCGGCGAGATTGCGGTCCTCCACCCAGACGGCGCGAAACGCCATGGAGATGAAGGCGTGCGCCCTGTCCTGCGGCCCGGCCTCGCCGGCTGCGAGCGCGAGACGATCGGCGAGCTTGAAATCGAACGGCCAGTTTTTGGGCTTGAGGACGAGCGGAACGTCGCGCGCCTCGCGCCAGCGCTGCATCTCCACAAGGCGATAGCTCTGGCGGAACGGATGGCGCTTGCCCAGCGGCAGACCGCCGGTTTCGGGAAACAGCTCGATCAGGTCGACGGGGCGGTAATCGATCGCTGCGTCATGGTCGGCGGCGATGCGCCCCAGCGGCGCGTGCCCCAGATAAGCCCAGGGGCTGAGAAGCGAAAAATAATAGTGCAGCGTGCGGGCCATCGGCGAGCCTCCGAAACCGCGCTGGTGTCGGGGCGCGGCGCGTCCTTGTCAAGCGCGGACGCGCCGGCCTCGCGCGAGCGCGCTCAACGCGCGGGCGCGCGCTCCTGATCGGCCAGTTTCTCATGGGCGGCGCGCAGCGCGGCGATGGCGCCGTCGAGTTCGCTCTTCTGGCGCTCGAGGCTTGCGATCTGCGCTGCGATTTCTGCGGGGGCGAGCGCTTGCTCGATGTCGGAATCCTCCGCCTCGATGCGCGGCATCATCTGGTAGATGCGGCCCAGGGTGAAGCCGAGGCGCTTGGCCTTCAGCACTTTCTCCAGCCTGACGCGGCAGCGCGAATCATAAAGCCGCGCGGTGCCGTGGCGCAGGGGGCGGATGAGCCCCCGGTCCTCGTAGAAGCGCAATGCGCGCAGGCTCAGGCCATAGCGGCGCGCCATGTCGCCGATGGTCCAGAGTTCGCCGGGAGTGGTTTCGGTGGAATGGGGCTGAACGGCCCGCGCCAGGTTATTTCCGATCATCTTAGTCGCAATCCTTTTTTTAAAAATGGCCGCAGGGCCGGCTTTGGCCCGCAAAACGCGGGTTCGCCCCTGCGCCATAAGCGGGACAATAGGTCGATTCGGGGTCCAGCACAACCTAAACTAGATATGCAGCCCCGATAAAGTTCACCTCAGGTTGTAATCGTCCCTCGCGGCCCGGTTCAGCTCAGGTCGCGCTTAACGCGATTTTTACCATGAACGCGAGAAAGTCCGGGACCGATCAGGGCGGCGCAGGCCGGCCCCGATCTCCAGTGTCACGAACGGGGCCCGGCCCCGCCAGGCGATCATGAGCAAACCGGTTCCGTGGAGCGTGGATGGCGGCGGCTTCGATGCGCGCGAAGCCGTGCAGGCGGCTGCGCGTCAGGCGGGATTGGGCGTCGATCAATGGCTGGCGGCCGCCGTCACCGATTACGCCGCGCTTCTGGGCGTGGCGCCGCGCGATTTGAGCGAGGACCAGCGCGTCGACGCCATCGCCCGCAAGATGGGCTATGGCCGTTCGGGCCGGCCCCAGCCCGCGCGCGCCGCCTGGGACAGCGAACGCGTCGCCGCCGAATTGCGCCAGAGCCATCCGCTCAGCCAGCCCGCGCCGCCGCCTGCGGGCGAGCTGCGCGTCGCGCCTCCCCCGGCTGCGCCCGCGCGCAACGAAGTGGGCGCGATGATCCGCGAAGTGGGCCGTAGGCTGGACGCGCTGAACGCCGCGCCCGCGCCTGCGCCCGAGCCCACCGCCTCTCGCGCCGCGCGTCCGCTCGCCGCCGGCGACGGCCTTGAGCCGCTGCGCCGCGAATTGACGCGCCTCGTCGATCTGATGAGCGACATGCGCGCGCCGGGCGCGGCGAGCCAGACGCCGGGCGCCCTCCGGGGCGAATTGGCGACCCTTCTCGACGCCGTGGCGGATCTTTGCCGCGAGGCGGCGGAAGCCCAATCGGGCGCGGACGCCGCCGACGTCGCCGATCTCAAGCGCGACATGCGCCTGTTGCGCGACGCCATCCAGGACGTCCAGCGCGCCGCCGAGCCCGGCCACGAACGCGGCGACGAGCTTTTGGACGACATGCGCCGCGAAGTCGACGAGATCGGCGCGGAGGTCGCAGGTCTGGAGGCGCGCGAGGAAGTCGCCGCGCTGGACGCGACGCTGCGCCAGCTCGCCGATCAGGTGGACGCCTCGCGCGACGACGGCTTGCGCGCGGCCATTCTCGGCCCCGTGGACGACCTTCTGGCGGATGTGCGCGACGCGCTGGAGGCGCTGCGCCGCGACGAATCCTTGCGCGCGCTGGAGGCGCAGGTGCGCGAGCTGCGCGCCGCGCTGGAGGAGGTGGCCGGCGCAGATTCCGCCGCGCTCGACGATCTTGGCGCGCAGATCCGCGAATTGCGCGCGCTTCTGGAGCAGGCGCCGCCTCCCGGTCAGCTCGATCGCGTGGAGGCGCAGCTCGCCGATCTGACGCAACGGCTTGCGCGCATCGCCGAACGCGGCCCCTCCGCCGCCGGCGAACAGGCGGTGCTGGAATCGGTTGAGGTCATTCGCGCCGGTCTGCAGGCGGGCATGGCGCAGGATGTTTTCGCCGCGCTCGAGGAGCGGCTCGCCGCGCTTTGCGCGCGCATGGAACAGGCGCTGGAGCCTTCGCCGGACGCGGGTCTCGCCGCGCTGCAGGGACGCCTCGACGACATGCAGGGCGCTTTCGGCGCGCAAATGGAGCGCGCGCACAACGACCGCGCGCAGGATGCGCAGCGGCTGGAAGGCCTGCTGCACGCCATGTCCGAACGGCTCGATCAGCCGCTCACGCGCAGCCAGCTCGAGCAGGTGCGCGACGTGGTGGGCCAGCTGGCGGAGCGTTTCGGCGCCTCCGACGCGCAGCCCCAGGCGCTGCGCGCGCTCGAAGGGCGGCTTGAGGACATATTCGCGCGGCTCGGCGAGCCCGTGAACGTCGAATTCGACACGTCGCGCATCGAGGGCATGATCGGCGACATCGCCGGGCGCGTGGACGCCACGGGCGCCGTCGCCGCCCAATTGCAGGACAGCGTGTCGCGCATCGCGCAGGCGATCGAACAATTGAGCGCGACATCGGACGGCGGCGAGAGCCTGCGCGCGATCGAAGCGCAAATCGCGGAGATCACCGCGCGCCTCGACGAGCCGGTGAGCGCGGAGCTTGACACGTCCCGGCTTGAGGCGATGGTCGAGCGCATGGGCGCGCGCATCGATGCGGTGGCCGACGCGCGTCTGGATCCTCGCGCAGCCGACGACGTGCGCCGCATCGCGCAAATGGTGCAATCGCTGGGCGAGCGCGTGGGATCGCAATCCGACGGCGAGGCGCTGCGCGCGCTCGAGCGGCAGGTCGAACATCTGGGCGAGCGGCTGGAAGGCGTCGACGGCGCCGACAGCCTCGCAAGCCTCGAGCGCTCCGTCGCCGATATTTTCCAGCACATCGAGCAATTCCGCGAAACCGCGCTGCTCACCGCCGAACACGCCGCGCGCAAGGCCGCGCGCGAGGCCCTCGCCTCAGCCGTCGCCGCGCCGCGCGGGGAGGGCGACGGCATCGCCCAGATCGCGCTGGAACGCGAATTCGCCGATCTGCGCGCGCAGCAGCGCGCCGCCGAACAGCGCACCAGCGCCACGCTCGACGCCGTGCGCGCCATGCTCGAAAAAGTCGTGGACCGGCTTGCGCTCATCGAGGAGCGCGCCCCGCAATCCGCGCCGCAAGAGATCCCTCGGCAAGAAACCGCGCGGCAAGAAACCGCGCGACAAGAAACGCCTCGGCAAGAGCAGGCGAAGTCGCAAACATCGCCTCCGCAAACAGCGCCTCCGCAAGCGCCGGCCGTTTTCGCGCCGCCGATTCCGCGCGCTCCCGTCGTCGAGGCGCAGCCTGCGGCCGAATGCGCGAGCGCGCCTGCGCCCGCCGTTGAGCCGGCGTCGCGCGCCATGGGCGCGGATCTGTCGGACATGTTGCTTGAGCCGGGCGCCGGCAAGCCTGCGCAGAGCGGACTTGTTCTGCCCAGCGCCGAGGATGGTGCGGAAGGCCCGCGCGCAAGTTTCATCGCCGCCGTGCGCCGCGCGCAGACGGCTGCGACCGGCGCGCTCGCCGAGCCTGCGACGGCGGAGAGCCCGCTCGATCAGGCGCGCGCCCGCGCCCGCGCCGCCGCCAGCAAGACGCAGGAGAAACCCGCGCGCCCCGCGCCCAAACGCGCCATCGTCAAAGGCCGCATGAAAAGCCTGCTGCGCGCCTGCGCGGCTGTGGCGATCATCGGGCTCATGCTGGCGGTGGGCGCGAAGGTCGGCCTGTCGATGCTCGAAGACGCCCCCTTCGTGGAGGCGCCCGAACGCCAAGGCGCGGTCGCCCCCGCGATTGCGCGCGAGCCGGAGAAGTCCGCCATGTCCGCGCTTGGCGCGGGCGCGACGGCGCCCCGCCTCGCCGCGCAGCTGCAGCAGACGCCCGCCGCCGCGCAGAGTCAGCAAGCGCCCGCCGCCGCTGCGCAGATTCAGCAAGCGCCCGGCGCCGCTGCGGCCGATCCCACGACCGTCGCCTCCATCGACAAGCGCCAGCAGGCCGCGCGCCCGCAGGATCTGCGCAGCGCCGCCGCCTCTGGCGCGCCTGCGGCGCAGTTCGAAATGGCGGCCCGTTACGCCGACGGACGCGGCGTCGGGAAAGATCTCGCGCAGGCCGCCGCTTGGTTCGAGCGCGCCGCCAGCCAGGAATTCGCGCCCGCGCAATATCGGCTGGGCGCGATGTATGAAAAGGGCAATGGCGTCGAGCGCGATCTGGAGAAGGCGCGCGAATGGTATCAGCGCGCCGCCGAACGCGGCCATGTGAAAGCCATGCACAATCTCGCCGTGCTCATCGCCGAAGGCGCCGCCGGCAAGCCCGATTACGGCACGGCGGCCCAATGGTTCCGCAGCGCGGCCGAACATGGCGTGCGCGACAGCCAATATAATTTCGCGATCCTCAACGCGCGCGGCCTCGGCGTCGCGCAGGATCTCGTGCAATCCTACATGTGGTTTTCGCTCGCCGCCGTGCAGGGCGACGAGGACGCCGCGCGAAAGCGCGCCGACGTCGCCGCGCGGCTCGACGCGCGCCAGCTCAGCCGCGCGCGCCAGCTGGTGGACAATTTCGCGGCCAAGCGGCCCGATCAGGCCGTCAATGAAGCGCTCGCGCCGCCCGGCGGCTGGGAATTCGCGCCCGAGCCCGCCGCGCGCCCCGCGCGTCCGCAAGCGCCCCGGCCGCGGGTTTCCTCGCTGTGAGCGCGCAAGAGGATTGACCCGGCCGGTCGCGCGCGCTTCATGGTCTGCGTGCGCGTGACAAGGGTGAGGTGCGTCGAAGCGTGGAAATCTATCTGCCCATCGCCGAAATGCCGGTCGACATGTTCCTCATCCTGGGGATGGGCGTGGCTGTCGGCTTCATCTCGGGCATGTTCGGCATCGGCGGCGGATTTCTGCTCACGCCCCTGTTGATCTTCGTGGGCGTGCCGCCGGCGGTGGCGGTCGCCACGCAGGGGCCGCAGATCGCCGCCTCCTCCTTGACCGGCGCGCTCTCTTACTGGCGGCGCAAGGCCATCGATTTCCGCCTCGCCGCGATCCTGCTCGCCGGCGGCCTCGTGGGCACGGCGCTTGGCGTCGCCTTTTTCAACCGCATGCAGAAGCTCGGGCAATTGGAGACGGTGATCGCCGTCTCCTATGTGCTCCTGCTCGGCCTGGTCGGCCTTCTCGTCTCGTTTGAAAGCGCCAAGGCCGCGCTCGCCGCCCGCAAGGGCGCGACGCCGCGCCGCAAGGCCGCCGGCGGCCATCATTGGTACGAAGGCCTGCCGCTCAAGATGCGGTTTCACCGCTCCGGCCTTTACGTCAGCGTGATCCCGCTCTTCGGCGTGGCCGCGCTCATCGGCTTCGCCGGCGCGGTCCTTGGCATCGGCGGCGGCTTCATCCTCGTGCCCGCGCTCATCTATATTTTCCGCGTGCAGCCCAATGTCGTCGTGGGCACAAGCCTGTTCCAGATCCTGTTCACCATGATCGCCGCCACGATCTTCCATGCGGCGACGAACCAGTCGGTGGACATGTTCCTCGCCCTTCTGTTGATGGTGGGCGGCACGTTCGGCGCGCAATTCGGCGCGCGAGCCGGCGCCAATCTGCGCGGCGAATATTTCCGTCTTTTGCTGGGCGTCCTCATTCTCGTGGTCGCCGGTCGTTTCGCCGCGGATCTGCTCAGCCCGCCGCGCGAGCCGTTCTCCGTCACGCGCACGGAGACGGTGCGATGAGGCGCCTCTCGTCGCAGCTCCTATCGCAGCTCTCGTCGCAGCTCTCGTCGCTCTTGGGCGCGCTCGCGCTCGTTCTGGCGGCGCAGGTCGCGCAGGCGCAAAGCCTTGTCGCGACGCTCTCCACCGATCGCGTGCCCATCCTGTCGAATTTCACCGGCGCGCGCATCGCCGTCTTCGGCGTGATCGAGCCCGGCGCGGCCGCGCGCCCGCGCAACGGCTGGGACGTGGTGGTGAGCGTGCGCGGCCCGCGCGGCGCGGTCACCGTGCGCAAGAAGGAATCTTTGGGGCCGATGTGGCTCAATCTTGACGCGCGCAGCTATATCGCCATTCCCTCCTTCATCTCCGTTCTCTCGAACCGCCCGCTCGAGCAGATCGCGCAGGCGGAAGTGCGCGAGGATTTGCGCGTGGGCGTGGATCCCCTCATTCCGCCCCAGACGGCCTTGCGCGCCGGCGCCAATGATCCCCGCTTCCGCGAGGCCTTGCAGCGCATTCGCGCGCGCCAGGGATTATTTTCGCAAAATTCCGAACAGGTGCGGTTTATTTCCGCCAGCGTCTTTCAGGCGCAGATCGACCTGCCCGGAGTCGCGCCGCTTGGCGCCTACGACGTGGATGTGAGCCTGTTCGCCGATGGCGCGCTCGTCACGCGCACGCAATTGGGATTCACCGTCACCAAGACGGCGGCCGAACAATGGGTGGCGCAGGCGGCGCGCGAACATGCGCTCGCCTATGGGCTGACGACGGCCTTGATCGCGCTGCTCATCGGCTGGTTGGCAAGCCTCGTGTTCCGCCGCGACTAGGCGCGCTCAATCGGGCCTGCAGGCCGACAGCGCCACGCGATAGACCGCGTCGCGCCCCAGCACATGCGCGCTGGCGCGCCCGCGCGCGAACAGCGGCGCGAACGCCGCGTCGAGAATGTTGAGGCCGCCCGCATAGGCGCCGAAAGCGGGCATCACGCATCGCAGGCCGTCGCTCACGAAACAGCGCCGCCGCACGCCCCCGCGCGGCGTGGCGACGCGCGCGGCCGGGTGCAGATGGCCCGCGATCTGCGGGCCGCCTTCGCATGAGGGCTCGTGGCGCAGCGTCACGTCGCCCACGACATGGTCGGCGCAGCGCAGGCCGCCGAAGGCTGCGGGCGTCTGCGGATCGTGATTGCCGGCGATCCAGATCCAGTCGCGCCCCTGTTGCAGCGCGGCCAGCGTCGCGGCGTCGCGCGCGTCCATGCGCGCGCCCGCGTCCATGTCGTGAAAGGAATCGCCCAGCGCGAGCACGGCGCGCGGGCGCAGCCGCGCGATGGCGTCGGCGAGGCGCGCGAGCGTGGCGGCGGTGTCATAGGGCGGCAGCAGCACGCGCCGCGTCGCATAAGCCGAGCCCTTCTCCAGATGCAGGTCGGACACGACGAGCAGCCGTTCGCCTTCATGAAAGAGCGCGCCCGTCACGTCGGGCGCAAAATCCTGCGCGCCCACGCGCAGCGGCTCGCAAAAGCGCAGGGGAGCGGCCGGGCGCAGAGTCATGTCGGGCTCGTCCTCATGCCGCATGTCCTGTCGCGCCATGTCCTTT
>CAIXDD010000396.1 GCA_903918155.1 uncultured Hyphomicrobiales bacterium | reverse complement strand
GACCGCCTGAGCCGCATCATCTGCGATATCGGCTAGCACGACCCGCGCGCCCGCCTGCGCGAGCCGCTCGCTATAGACCTTGCCGATGCCCGTGCCGCCTCCGGTGACGATGACGACCTGGTCGCGCACGCTGCAGGCCGCGTTGACGTCCATTCCCACCATGCGCATGTCCCTCCGCCGGTTTTCGATTGCGGCGATCATGGCGAAAGGCGCCGGCGCAAACAAGTGCGCGCCGCCGCGCGCGCAGGCCCGCCGCAAGCGCCGCTTGCAAACCTCCTTTGCGCGCCGGCTGTGGGAGCCGGCCCATGGCTTGACGGGCCTTTCGGGCTGGGCTCTTGTGGTGGAAAAGGGGAGGAGGCCATGGAGCATTCGCAAGAAATGATGATGGCGTCGGCTTTAGCGTCGCAGAGCGCGTCGCCGATTGCGTCGCCTCCGGCGTCGCGGGTCCAGACCCGGCCGCTGAACGGCGCGGTCGGGATGGAGATCGTCGGCGTCGATTTGCGCGATGATCTCTCCCAGGCCGATTTCGAGACGATCCGCGATGCGTGGCGCGCCCATTGCGTCATTCTTCTGCGCGGGCAGACGCTCGACGAGGCCGCTCAGGTGCGCTTCGCCCAGCGGTTCGGCGAGCTTGGCAAAGTCCTGCATGCGCATGAGGGGCGCAGCAGCCTGCCGGGCGTCATGTATATCTCCAACATCCGCGAGAACGGGAAGCTCATCGGCGCGCTGCCGGACGGGGAAATGTATTTCCACTCGGACCAGTGCTACATCGAAAACCCCAGCGTGGGCACGATGCTCTATGCGATGGAGGTTCCCTCCAAGGGCGGCGATACGATTTTCGCGAATATGTTCGCCGCTTATGACGCGCTGCCCGACGATCTGAAGACGAAGATCGAGGGGCGCGTCGCGCTCAATGTCTATGATTATCAGAACGCGGCGACCGTGCGCGGTTCGACGCCGCGCGAGGGCGTGCCCTCCTTCGCCCATCCGATGGTGAAGGCTCATCCCTTCACGGGCCGCAAGGCGCTCTATTTCAATCGGCTGATGACCCATCATGTGGTCGGCATGGATGCGCAGGAGAGCAAGGCGCTTCTCGCGCGCCTGTTCGATCATCAGGAGCAAGAGCGTTTTCTCTATCGGCATGTGTGGACGCCGGGCGATCTTGTGATGTGGGACAATCGCAGCGCCCTGCATGCGCGCAGCGATTTTGATTCATCGCAACGCCGGCTGATGCGCAGAACGGTCGTGGTGCGCGAGCATCAGGACTGATCGGACGCGCAGGAGCAAAAGAAACGATCGACGCAAGGGAGGGATTTCATGAAGAACGCATTCGTCGCCTTGGGGGTGGCCGGTTCGGTCGCGCTTCTGGGAGCAAGCGCGCAGGCGCAATTCGCCGACAAGGCCCCGATCAGCTATTCCGTGGACGGGGCGACGGCGACCGGTTATTTCAAGATCGTCACCGAAGCGATCAACGGCATCGTGCGCGAGGCCTATCCGGGCACGGACGCCACCTACAAGCCGGGATCGCCGGCGGGCGGCATTCTCAATCTCAGCACCGGGCGGTCGGATTTCGCCTTCAACGCCTCGCCCGTCGAGATCCAATACGCCAATGAGGGCAAGGCGCCTTACAAGGAGCCTTACAAGGGCAAGTTCCATTTCGTCATGATGCTGCACGAAGGGCTCATCGTGCACAATCTGATGACGAAGGATTGGGCGGACCGGCAGGGAATCGCCTCTTTCGACGACATCGCGGCCAAAAAGCCGCCCATGCGCGTCACGGTGAATCTGGCGGCCAATCTGCAATCGACGGTCACCATGTACCAGCTGTTCTTCAGCGCCTTCGGCATCAACGAGGCGCAGGCGACGGACGGCGGCAAGTCGATGATCCGCGGCAATTCCGCCACCGGCTTCGACGCGCTGCGCGACGGCAAGGTGGACGTGTTCATCAATGGCGGTTTCGTGCCCACGGCGGAGGTGACGGAAGTCTCGCGCGGGCGCGCGCTGCAATGGCTCTCGGCCGATCCGGCGAAACTCGCGAAAGAAGCGGAGAAATGGGGCCTGAAGGTCGTGAACGTGCCCAAGGGCGCCTATCCGTTCCTGACCAAGGACGAGCCCACGCTCGCCATCTGGAACGCCATCGTCGCCGGCGACCATGTCAGCGAAGAGACGGTGTATAAATTCACGAAGGCGCTCATGGAGAATGAGACGCGCATGCGCAGCATCCATCCCACGCTCGCCCAGTTCTCGCGCGCGGAGGCTACGAAGAACGTCACCGGCCTTTCCGTTCATAAGGGGGCCGAGCGTTATTATCGCGAAGCCGGTCTCATCAAGTAAGGCGTATCCATGTCGGGTCAGACGGCGGCGGGCGCGCAAGGCCTCCTGTGGGGGGCTTTGCGGCATTTTGGCGAGTTGATCGGCGAGACGCGGCGCGTCAAGCCCTGCGGAGCAGGCAAAGTCCTCGTGGCGAGCCTCTCCGTCGCCGCCACATTGGCGATTTCCTATTACGCCCTGTTCGCCCATGCGACGCAGCATTATCAGGTGTCGATCTTCCTCGCCCTGATGCTGCCGATCTGCTTCGTCACCACGACGCTGCATGCGCGCGTTGAACGTCTGACGCCGTTTGACTGGCTTTTGGGCGCGGCGGGCAGCGCCGCCGCGATCTGGTTCGCGTTTCACGAAGGGCGCATCTCCAATTGGATGGCGGGTTTCTCCGAACTTGAGACCGGCGATTTCGTGGCCGGCTCCATTCTCGTGGGGCTCACCATCGAAATCTGTCGGCGCACGGTCGGCATCGGCCTCACGGGCGTTTTGTTCGCGCTTCTGGCCTATGTCGCCTGGGGTCATCTGCTCACGGGCAGTTTCCGGCATCCGCCGGTCTCCTACGCCTATTTTCTCGAGATGCAGGTCATTACGACCGACGGCGTGTTCGGCTCGCCGCTCTATGTGGCGGCGAGCTACGCCTTTCTGTTCGTTCTCTTCGGCAATTTTTATGTGCTGAGCGGCGGGGGGCAATTGTTCTTCGATCTCGGCGCCGCGCTCACGGGGCGCATGGTGGGGGGACCGGCGAAAGCCTGCGTCATGTCGAGCGGGCTTTACGGCTCGATCTCCGGCAGTCCCGTGGCGGATGTGGCGACCACGGGGCCCGTCAGCATTCCCATCATGAAGAAGATCGGCATTTCGCCCGAGCGCGCCGGCGCGATCGAGGCTGCGGCCTCCACGGGCGGCTCCATGCTGCCGCCGGTGATGGGCGCGGTCGCCTTCATCATGGCCGATTTCACGGGCATTCCCTATCTGCAGATCTGCATCTACGCGACCTTGCCTGCGCTTGGCTATTATCTGGGTGTGTTCCTGCTCGTGCATTTCGAGGCCGTGCGTCTCAACCTGCCGCGCCTTGACGAGAGCCAGATCGTGGGGCTGCGCATCGCGCTCCAGCGCAATTGGACGAGCCTTGTTCCCATCGCCGTCATGATGTGGCTTCTGACCAAGGGCTATTCGGCGGCCTTCGTCGCAGGCGGATCGGCGCTCTCCGTGATCGTGGCGAGCTGGTTCTCCACGCGGGAGAACCGCATCGGCGCGCGCAAGCTGGTGGATGGCTGCGTGGAGACATGCATGTCCTCCGTGCCGCTGGCGGCGGCCGTCGCGGCGGCGGGCATGGTGATCGGCTGCATCGAGCTGACGGGCCTGTCGGGCAAGTTCACGCTGCTGCTGTTCCAGCTCTCGGGCGGCTATCTCATTCCTTCGCTCATCCTCTCGGGCGTCATCCTGATCCTGCTGGGCATGGGCATGCCCACGACGGGCGTCTACATCATGGGCGTCGCATTGCTCGCCCCCGTGCTCACGGGCAAATACGGCCTGCCGACCGTGCCCGTGCATATGTTCCTGTTGTTCTACGCCTGCCTGTCGGCGATCACGCCGCCGGTCGCGGTGGCGAATTTCGCAGCCGCGGCCATCGCCGGCGCCAATCCGTTTCGCCTTGGCCCCTATGCGGTGAAACTCGCCATCGGCGGCTTTGCGCTGCCCTTCTTCTTCCTTTTCAATCAGGGCATCCTGCAAGTGGGCGATTGGACGGCCGTGGTCTGGGACACGAGCGTCGGCATGGCGCTTGTGTTCTTCGCCAGCGTCTTTCTGCATGGCTATGTGCGGCGCATGGCGATCCCGCTCGCCCTTCGGCTGGCGTTCGCAGCCCTGCCTCTCGCGATGATGGCGCCTGACCGTTTTGTGCAGGGGGGATGTTTCGCGCTCGGCTTCGCGCTGTTCTTCGCGCTGCACCGGTTGGCGCGGGCGCGCGAGGCGGCGGCGGGCGCGCCTGCGCCGGCGTGAGTTTTTGCGCGTCAGGCGTTCTGCGTCAGGTTTTGCGCGTTTCCGGCACGCGGAAGATCACGAAAAAGGCGACCGTCAGGCCCGCGGCTGCGGTGAACAGGAAGGCGGAGCCGTAGTTCACATGATCCGCGATGAAGGCGAAGATCATGGGGCTCATCGCCGCGCCGCCCTGGCCCGTGAAGCGCCACATGCCGAGAAAGCGTCCGCGCGCCTGCGCCGGCGCCACATCCGCCCCGATGGTCTGGATCGATCCCCCCGTGAGCGCCTGCAGCGCCACGGCGAGGAAGAACAGGCCGACGTACCATTCGAACGGCAGTTTCGCGAAAGCGGAGACCGCCAGAAGCGCCATGGCCAGCCCGACGCCGCCAAAGCCCGGCGCCATCGTGCGCTTGCGTCCAAAGCGATCCATCATCCATCCGGCGAGAAAGCCGATGGGCCAGGAGATGAAGGCCGCCGCCGTGGCGAGAAGGCCGATCTCCGCCGCGCCCAAATCATAAGCGAAGGCAGCGTAGAGATGCAGCAAGCCCGCGCTGAGCGGGCCGCGCGTCATGCCTGAAAACAGCGCGATGGCGAAATAGGCGAGCCGCGAGCGCACGATCTCCAGCGCGCTGACGTCAGCCGTCTGCGTCGCCGGCGCGTCGCTCTTTCGCGCGGGCGCGGCTTTCGCCGCCGGTCCCCATGCGCCGGGCGCGCGATCGGGAAACAGAAAAGTGGGAACCAGCGCCAGCAGCGCGATTCCCGCATAGACGAGGAAGGGCGCGGCCTCGTCCCACACGCTTGCGATGGCGCCGCCCACGAGAGGCCCGGCCAACATGCCCGTATTGTCCATGCCGAACATCCAGCTCACCTGCCGACCGCGCTGGTTGGGCGAGGCGCCCTGCGAGATGGCGGAGAGGCGGCCCATCAGCCACATCTGCGACGCCCAGCCGCCGACGAAGCGCCAGAGCAGCAATTCGGGGAAGGAGCCCGCCGCGAATACGGCCAGAGCGGCGAGGGCGGTGAGGATGGGCCCGCCGATCATCACCGAACGCCGGCCGAAACGATCGATGAGCCAGCCCGTCGGCAGGGTGCCGGCGAGATTGCCCAGCAAATGCGCCGTCACCACCCAGCTCGCCACGCCGAAACTGACGTCGAAGGATTTCGCCAACGCCGGCACGGCCGGCAAGGCGATGCCGGCGCCCAGCCCCAGCACAAGCGCGGGCATATAGGTGACGATCAGCGCCTTCAGGGAGAGCGCCTCCATATCGTCGGCGGGGGCGGCGTCCTGACCCTTCGCGGGCGCGCCGGTCTTCGTTTCTTGCGACTCGCTCATGGCGCCACGTTAGTCGCTTTCCCGCGCGAGGGAGAGCGCGGCTCCCGCTTTACGGCTTGGCGTTTGGGCGCTATATTATGAATGCGTAATTCATCTAATGAATACGCGGCGAAGCCATCAGCCGCACGGGAGGAGCCGGTTCGCGCATGAGTTTCATTGAAACGCCTGTTCTGGTCGTGGGCGCTGGCCCTGTGGGCCTTGCGGTCGCCGGGGATCTCGCCTGGCGCGGCGTGCCGAGCCTGATCATCGAAAAAACCGACGGCGCGATCACGCAGCCGAAGATGGATCTCATCGGTCCGCGCACGATGGAATTCTGCCGCCGCTGGGGCATCGCCGAAGATGTGGTGAACTGCCCCTATAATCCGATGCATCCGCAGGACAATGTATGGCTGGAATCCCTGCGCGGCTATGAATTCGGCCGCGAGCCTTTTCCCGCGCCCCGGTTCGAAGAGCCGCAACCGCAGAGCCCCGTGAAGCGCGAGCGCTGCCCGCAGGACATGTTCGACCCGATCATGCGCCGCTGGGTGGAGCGCATGCCGCTCGCCGACCTGCGTTACCGCACCGAATTGCTCGATTTCGAAGACGGCGCCGAGGGCGTGCGCGTGCGATTGAAGGGACCTGACGGGCCCTATGACGTGCGCTGCGACTATCTCGTGGGCGCGGACGGCGGCGCAAGCTTCGTGCGCCAGAAGCTCGGCGTGGACATGCAGGGCAAGCCGGTCCTCACCTACACGACCAATGTGATTTTCCGCTGCCCGAATTTTTGGGAGCTGCACGACAAGAAGAAGGGCTATCGCTTCATCTTCATCGGCCCTGAAGGCACATGGGCGACTTTGGTCGCCATCGACGGGCATGACCGCTTCCGCTTCTCCGTGGTCGGCGACGAGCGTCGCCAGACGCTCGAGGAGGCGGAGATCCGCAGCCTCATCCTGCGCGCCATGGGCGGCGATTTTCCGTTCGAGATTCTCTCCGTCTCCCCGTGGGTGCGCCGCGAGCTTGTGGCCGATTCCTACGGGCGCGGACGCGTGTTCATGGTCGGCGACGCGGTTCATCTCAATTCGCCCACGGGCGCTTTCGGCATGAACACCGGCATGCAGGACGCGGTGAACATCGCCTGGAAGCTCGCCGCCATGCATGCGGGCTGGGGCGGGCCGCGTCTGATGGCCTCCTATGGCGAGGAGCGCCGGCCCGTCGCGCTGCGCAATGTGGAGGAGGCGAGCGAGAATCTGCGGCGCATGCTCTCCACGCGCAAGGACCTCAGCGCCGACGTGTTTCGTCCCGGACCGGACGGCGACAAGGCGCGCAAGACCTTTGGCGATTCTTACACCGAGATGATGAAGCGCGAATGGTTCACGCTGCACATCCATCTGGGCTATCGCTACGACGCGTCCTCCGTCGTGATTTCGGACGGCACGCGCGCGCCCGACGATCCGCCGATGACCTATACGCAAAACGCCGTGCCCGGCTCGCGCGCGCCCCATGTCTGGCTGAAGCCGGGGGTCTCGACGCTCGACCTGTTCGGGCGCGGCTTCGTGCTGTTGCGTTTCGACGCAGCCGTGGAGGCCGGCGGTTTCGCGCAGGCCGCCGCCGCCTGCGGCGCGCCCTTTGAGCTTGTCGATCTCGATCATGCGCAGGCGCGCGCCCTCTACG
>CAIXDD010000395.1 GCA_903918155.1 uncultured Hyphomicrobiales bacterium | reverse complement strand
GCGACCGGCTCGCGATCTTGTGCGCGCCCTGCGCGGAGGTCGTGATCGCCTATTTCGCAGCGGCGAAAGCCGGCGTCGTCATTGTGCCCATTCACACGGGCCTTGTGGAGCGAGAAGTCGGCTTCATGCTGAAAGACGTCGGCGCGCGCATGCTCCTGATCGAGAGCGAGCGCCTGTCGGGCATGCGCGCCTCTCTCATGGAGCATGCGACGCTGGAGCATGCGACGCTGGAGAATGCGACGCTGGAGAATGCGACGCTGGAGCGGTTCGTCAGCATCGGCGAGGCGGCGGACGCCACGAGCTTTGCGGATGCGCTGGCGGCCGGCGACGCAAGCGAACCGAGCGTGCGGATCGATGAGCGCGACCTGTTCGCCATTCGCTTCACCAGCGGCACGACGGGTCTTCCCAAAGGATGCCCGAGCACGCATCAGGACTGGCTGCGACGCTCGTTCAACTTCCTCGCCCATATCGGCCATTCGAGCGCGGATCGGGCCTTGCTCATGTCGCCGCTCTCGCTGGGCGTCGGCTCCTCGATGTTGATGAGCTACAGCATCGTCGGCGCGCAAATGCATCTCTTCCCGCGCTTCGACGCGGTGGAGGCGCTTGCCTGCATCGAGCGGAGCGCCATCTCGACCTTCATGATTCCCGTGCCCTCGCTTTTCGCACGCCTGCTGGAGGCCGACGCCGCGCGAGGATTCACGCTCGACAGCCTGCGCGTCGTCGGCTACGGCGGCGCCGTCTTTCCCATCCCGCTTTTGCTGGAGACGCTGGCGCGTTTCAAATGCGATTTCTTCGGCGTCTACGGCCATCTCGAAGCGGGCGGCTTCTCGACCTATCTCATGCCCGAGGACCATCGACTGGAAGGACACTCCGGGCCCGAGCGCGAAACTAGGCTCGCGCGGCTGCGCTCTTGCGGGCGCGAGGCGCTGCAGGCGGATGTGCGCGTGCTCGATGACTCCGGCGCGCCCGCTCCCACAGGCGCCGTCGGCGAATTGGTCGTTCGCACGCAGGGCATGATCAGCGATTACTGGAACCGGCCGGGCGAAATCGAGACCTCGATCCGCGAGGGATGGTTTCACACCGGCGATGCGGCCTATATCGATGAAGATCGCTATGTCTATATCGCCGACCGCATCAAGGACGTCATCCGCACCGGCGGCATGAACGTCTCCTCCATTGAGATCGAAAACATCGTTCTGGAGACGCCGGGCGTGCGCGAGGCCGCAGCCATCGGCCTGCCCGATCCGCGCTGGGGCGAAACGATCGCCGTGTGCGTGGTGACGCAGGAGAGCGAGGCGGAAATGGAGCAGGCGATCCTTCAGAACTGCCGCGCGCGGCTCGCCAATTACAAGATTCCCAAACGACTCATCTTCGTCGACACCATCCCCAAGAACAGTATGGGGAAGGCCCTCAAGCGCGAATTGAAGCTGCAATTCGCGCCAACCACATCGGGATGACACCATGAGACGCTTATTTGCTCTTCTGGCGCTGGCGGCCCTGGCGGGCGCGCCGGTGAATGCGCAAACCCAAGGCGACGGGCGGAAAATGGAGATCGTGAAGGGCGCGCATCTCAAGTCGCTCAGCTTCAGCCCGCTCTATCTCGCCATGGAGAAGGGCTATTTGCGCGAAGAAGGAATCGAAGTCGAATTGCAGATCGTGCAAAGCGCCTCGCAGGTGGTGGCGTTTCTCGGCGCCGGCCAGCTCGACATGGCGTTCGGCAATATCGGCGCGCCTTTGTTCAATGCGGCGGGCCGCGACCTGAAAGTGCAAGCGGTCGCCGGCATGTCCTATTATCCCGCCGATCCGAAGGTGCGCTCGCCCGCGCCGGTGATCGCGTCCAAAGCGCTTGTGGATTCGGGCGCGATCAAGAGCGTCGCGGATCTGAAGGGACGCAAATTCGCCTTCAACACGCGCGGCGGCGTCATCGAATATCTGGCGACCGGCGCGCTCACGCGGGCGGGATTGAAAATCTCCGACATCGACATCGTGACGCTTGAATTCCCGTCCATGGCGACGGCGCTGTCCAATGGCGCCATCGATGCGGCCATTCTTCCCGAACCGCTAGCGACCTCGACCTTGCAGCGCGGCCTGGGCGCCGTGATCGATCCCAATCCCGAGCCGGGCGCGATGGCGACCATCCTCATGTTCGGCCCCACTTTGCTCGACGACAAGCGCGCCGCCACGGCCGCCGCCCTCTTGCGCGCGCTGCGTCGCGCGGCGGCGGAGATCGCGACGCCCGAATCCGTCATGTCGAGCGCTCATATCGACATCTGGGCCAAGGCGACGGAATTGCCGCCGGCGTTGATCGCAAGAACCGCGCCTTACGTCTTCCATCCCAAACTCGCCGTCTCCGCGCAGGATTTCCAGCGACAGCAGAAATTGCTGGAGGCGAACGCGCTCATTCCCGCCGGCGTGCCGCGCGACAAGCTCATCAGCCGCTACGCCGACGTTTTTTGAACTCTCTGACCAGAGACCGCATCCATGCAACGAACCAGCAAGCTCAAATCCGCGGCCGAAGCGCTCGCCCATGTCAAAGACGGCGCCAAGATCATCGCCGGCGGAGTTCATCTAAGCAACACGCCCATGGCGCTCGTGCGGCAGCTCGTGCGGCAGGGCGTGCGCGACCTCGAGATCGTGCCCACGCCGGCGACGGGCCTGTGGGTCGATCTCCTGATCGCCGCGCGTTGCGTCAAGAAAGTGCATGTCTCCTATATCGGGCTTGAATTTCTCGGCCTCGCGCCGAATTTTCGCCGCGCGGTCGAAGCCGGCGAGATCGAAATTTCCGAAGTCGACGAACCCACGATCTTTCACGGCCTGCGCGCGGCGGCCTCGGGCCTGCCCTTCTGCGTCTTTCCGCCGATCCATCTCTTGACCGACCTGCCGAAAGTCTCGCCCGACGTCTACAAGACGATCACGGATCCGTTCACCGGCGAGCCGGTGGTCGCGGTGCCGCCGATCCAGCCCGACGTGTGTCTCGTGCATGTGGCCAAGGCCGATATCTATGGCAATGGCCTCAGCCTCGGCGGCCGTCATATGGAGGACATCATCACGAAGGCGTCGCGACACGTCATTCTCAGCGCGGAGGAGATCGTCGACACGTCGGAATTCTCCGCCGCGCCCACGCAGACGACCATTCCCGGCGTGCTCGTTCATTCGGTCGTGCATGCGCCCTTCGGCGCCTATCCGGGCGCATGTCCGGGCGTCTACAATTACGACCGCCCGCATCTTCTGGAATACAACGAATTCGCGAAGTCCGACCGCACGTGCGATTATCTCGACGCTTACGTCAGGACGCGCAATTCCGACGACGATATGATTCAGCGCATCGATCCGGCCCGCCTGCAGGCCCTGCGCCTCGACGCACGATAGGAGACGACATGTCCATGGATTTCAGCGTGTCGGAACTGATGGCGGCCGCGATCTCGCGCGAATTGCGCGATGACGATTTCGCCGCCGTCGGCACCGCCTCCCACATCCCCCTATGCGGCCTTCGCCTGGCGCAGCGCACCCATGCGCCCAACCTCTGGTTCCTTTACGGGGGCAGCGGCGCGCTCAATTCCAAAGCCTCCGAGCTTGTGGAAATGGCCGCCGATTATCGCAATCTGGAAGGCGCGGAATATCGCACGCCGCTCGCCGACATCATCGATTTCGAATTCACGGGCCGCTTCTCGGTTCTCTTCCTCGGCGGGATGCAGATCGACAAATACGGCAATATGAACATGGTCGCCGTCGGCGATTACGCGAAGCCCAAAGTGCGCGGGCCCGGCACCGTCGGCCTCGCTTTCACCGCTTCGGTGCAACGCACCTTCGTCTATGTGCAGCATCACGATCCGCGCCTGTTCGTGGAGAAGGTCGATTTCGTGAGCGGGCGCGGCCACAGCGGCCCGGAGGAAGTGGCCGCCTATCGGCGCCCATGGGCGCAGGGGCCCACCTATCTCATCTCGCCGCTCGGCGTGTTCGATTTCGAAACGCCCGACGGAGCGATGCGATTGCGCTCCTATCATCCTGGCCAGAGCGTGGAGAGCGTGCAGGCCAAGACCGGTTTCAAACTTGCGGTCGCCCCTGACGTCGGCCCCACGCCCGCGCCCACGGCGCAGGAGCTGCGCATCATCCGCGAGATCGACGCCGGCGGCGTGTTACGCGCTGGAGCATGAGGACGATATGAGCGAGACCGCACAAGAACCGCCCCGACATGAACCCCGGGTCGACAAGAAAATCCAATTCGCGGAAGCCGACGGAAAGCCTCTGTTCGGCGACCTCTACCGCCCCGCCCATGTGGAACGCCCCTGCGGAATTTTCGTCTTCGTGCATGGCGGCGGCTGGATCGCGGGGTCGCGCGCGTCGGGCGAGGGACTTGGCCGCCTGCTTGCGCGGGCGGGTTACGCCTGTTTCTCGGTTGATTATCGCCTCGCCCGCACTGCGGCGCCCTCCTATCCGGGCGCCGTGGACGACGTGCGCGCGGCCATTGATTTTCTGCGGGCGGAAGCCGCGCGGTTCGAAATCGACGGCGAGCGCATCGCGCTCTTTGGCGCATCCGCCGGCGGCCATTTGAGCGCGCTCGCCGCGCTCACCACGCCGCTGGAGGCTGCTTATCTGCGCGCGCTTGTCTGCGTTTACGGGATTTATGATCTCAAGGCGCAATGGGACCATGAGATCACGGTTCGTCCGCGCGGAAATCTCGTCGAAGCCTTGCTGGGCTACTCGCCCATGGAGGACCGGCGCGTTTATTTCGAAGCCTCGCCGATCAGCCACGTCTCGTTGCAGCGGCGCAAATTGCCGGTCTTCCTCGGATACGGCCTGCAGGACGACGTGGTTCCGCATCGACAATCGGAGGCGTTCCTGCTCGCGCTTTCGCAATGCAATTTTCAGGCGCGCAAATATGTGGCCGCAGACGCGGGACATTTCTGGCTGAATGAAGACCTGCTGAATGAAAACGCCCACAGCCGGCGCTTCATCCGCGCCGCCCTCGCCTTCGTGCGGGACGCGGGCTTTTAAGGGCGGGCCTTCACGCAAGACGCATAGGCTGCGCCGTCGTTTGCAAAAAAAAGGCTTCGCGGAAACACTCCGCGAAGCCTTTGTCATTCAGCGACGAGCGGGCGCGCTCAAGCGTGCGCTCACCAGCCCATTTCTTTTTTGAAATCGCCGAGCTGATCGTCCCAGACCGCGATGATGCTTTTGAAATTATTGCTGGTGACGCCGCCCTTCAGGTCCACGTCGCGCACGAGGGCGACCGAGCCGTTGCGCATCAGATAGGACTTCGTGAAGCGCCATTTCAGATTATATTCGTTCAGCTGCTCGACGGGGATCTTGCCCTTCGCCGACAGGACGCAGCTGAATTGCACGGCGCTGCAATTGCGGCCGTTCGTGCAGCCGTAGAAGTAGATGTTCCACTTCAGCCCTTGCGACGAGGAAGCGATGAGCGGATCGCCGTCCGAATCCGTGTCGAGCTTCGCCGCCAAACCCTCGCCCTGCAGCATTTTGGCGATCTGGTCGGGGTTGGCGAAAACATTGACGTTCTGCGCCGAGGCCGGCAGAAGCGACGCGCAAAGCGCCAGGAAGCTGAAGAGCGCCAGCTTCACGTTCCAGGAAGCGCCGCGACTCACGGCATGATCTACGCGCATTTTCGGCCCCTTCGCCTTTTGAGCAAACTCAGTCTCATTCTTTAGCATATTTCCGAACGGAAGGGGGAAGCCCGACGCAACGTCAGGCGCCGAAAGTTCCATGAAAGGTCGCAAAACTTGAACGCGACCTTGCGCCCCCCAAGGCCGCATGGCATGAGCGATCACGCATCGGGAAAGAATGCGCCGGGGATGGGAATGATGGGTTTGGACGGCGTGCCCGTCTTCGGATCGCGCCCGTCCTTGACCGAGCCGTCGTAATCGATCGTCGTGTCCTTCAGCTCAAGCGGGCTGGCGGATTTCACCAGCGGGCCGAGGCCCGTAGTGGTGCGCTGGGCGGCGCCCACGCGAAGGAGGACGAGATTCTCGCCGGGATCGGCCTCGAATCGATAGGCGATTCCCTTGGGAATCATGACGCCTTCGAACTGGATCGCCTCCTGCTGCGTCCCATCGGCGAAATGAAACGTCGCCTTGCCTTTCAGAATGACGAAGGCGTGGTCTTCGAGCGTATGGATATGGAGCGCGTTCTCGCCGCCGCTGGAATAGACCTTCGCCGACAGCCAGAGGTTCTCCGCATTGGCGAGCGCATCGAAAGAGGCGCCCTCGGAGAGAAGCGGAAGGCCGCGCATGGTGAATTTCGACGCGCCCGTCTCACCGACCGGGTGGTTGCGCGCGACGGGTGGTTTGATTTCCATATTCATCGGAGTCTCCTGCTTGCGCGTGTCCTTGCGCATTTCCTTGCGCATTTCCTTGCGCGCGTCCTTGCGGGTGTAATTGCGCCTGCGTCACAGATCGAGCTGGAACAATTCGATGGCGTTTTGGCGCACGAGCCGCAACCGCCTTTCCTGCGACAGGCCGCCGAGATGACGCTCCACATTCTCCCGCGAATGGGGAAAGCTCATGTTGAAATGGGGATAGTCGTTCGACCACATACAATTGCGTTCGCCCCACCAGGAGAAGGACCGCGTGCCGACGAAATCCTCGAGGAAGGTCGCATAGACATGTTCGGAGAAAATCTCGCTGGGGCGGCGCTTGATGGGGAGATCGTCGGTCTTGCGGAACCGCTCGAAATAATAATCCCATTGCTGCAGCAGGAACGGGGCCCAGCCGACTTCGCTCTCGGACAGAAGCAGCTTGAGGCCGGGATGACGCTCGAACGCGCCTGAGAAAATGAAATCGAACAGCGCGTTCGCCGTGTCGTTTTGCTTGCGGTTCACCGCATCGCGAATGCGCTCCATGCCGCGCGTCTTCTGTTTGGTGCCGAAGGAGCGCGCATAGGAATGGCCCGTGAGGATGTGGCAGGTCACGGGCGCGCGCGCCTCCGCCGCTGCGGCCCAGAGCTTTTCGTAATGCGGCGAGGTGAAGGGCAGTTCAGGGTCCGG
>CAIXDD010000394.1 GCA_903918155.1 uncultured Hyphomicrobiales bacterium | reverse complement strand
TGCCAGCGCAGGCCGCCTGTTGCGTCCACGAGCCGCGGGGCGCGCGCCTGCGATGCGCTCATCTGCGCGCGCGCGCCCGAAAGGTCATTTGCATTCCGATGGAGAACGCGAGCCTGCAGGCGATGTCTTGCCGGGCGGGCAAGGCGTCAGAAACGTTGCGCCGGACGCCGCGTAAAAGCCGGGCGGCGCGGGCTTGCAGATATTGCCTGCGGAGTAGGAGCCCGCTTCGCAGCGCGGCATCACATTGCCCGTGAGGCCCGAGGGACGCGGCGCCGACGGATCCTTCGGCTTGTCTTGCGCGCAAGCGACCGTTGCGAAAAGCGACAAGGCGAACCCGAGCGCCGCTCTCATGGCTTCCTCCCCGAGTCCTGGAATTTCAGCGTCACGCTGATGCGTCGGTTGCGCGGATCATTGGGATCGGCCGGATTGAAATGATCCGTATCGGCGACGCCTTCGATGCGCGCGAAGCGATCTGGACCAACGCCTGAGCGTTCGAGAATCTGTCGCGTGACGTCCGCGCGCTCGGCCGACAAGGACCAATTGTTGCGCTGGCCGCCGCCCGCGAAAGGCACGCTGTCCGTATGGCCGCGCACGGCGACCTTGTTGGGCATGGATGAGATGGATTTCGCGATTTCATCGATCAACGCCTGCGCCCGCGGCAAAAGACGCGTGGTGCCGAGGCTGAACATGGAGAAGTCCGACTTGTCGATGACCTCGATGCGCAGGCCGTCTTCCGCACGCACGAAGCGCACCTGGCCCTGCAAGGCCGCAAGGGCGGAATTCTCTTCCAGCTTCTTGCGCAATTCCTGTTCGAGCTGGTCGAAATTCTTCTGATCGAGTTCGGCGGCGGCTTTCGCCTTGGCGGCGTCGTCAAGTTCCTTGTCGGCTGCGCCCTTTCCCTGACGCGGCTCGCCGTCCGGTCCCTTGCCCTCGCTCGTGTCGAGTTCGGAACCCTTGCCTTCCTTGTCGGAGCTTTCGGGCCCAAGGCCGCGTTGCTCGCCGGCGTCGGGCACGCGCGGCGGCTCGAGATCGAGCAAGGACGTTTGAGAGGCCGCCACGGGCAGGCCTTCGGGATCGAGGATGGAGCGGCCGCCCAGCACGCCATTGGAGCCGGCGAGCTGGCCGGTCTGAATGAGGCTTTTGGGCGTCGGCTTGAAATAATCCGCGATGCTCTTGCGCTGCGCTTCCGACGTTGCGCCCAGCAGCCACATGAGCAGGAAGAACGCCATCATCGCGGTCATCATGTCGGCGAGCGCGATCTTCCACGCGCCGCCATGGGCGGCGGCTTCCTCGCCCTGGATCTTCTTGATGATGATAGGCGCAGGCGCCGGCGCCTCGCCCTTCTTGTCGCCTTTTTTGGCCTCGGCCATTACTTGCCCCGCAAGCCGTCGAAGACCTCGCCGAAGCTCGGCTGATTATGCGCGCTGATCCCCACGCGCGCCGCCTCGATGACGAGCGGCTGCGGATGGCCATGCAAGGTGGCGACGATGATCTGTTTCACCACGTGATAGATCTGCGACTCTTCCTTGATGACGGCCGCTAGGCGATTGGCCATGGGCTCGACGATGCCATAGGCCATGAACACGCCAAGAAACGTGCCCACGAGCGCGGACCCGATGAGGCCGCCGAGAATGACAGGCGGCTGATCGATGGCGCTCATGGTTTTCACCACGCCCAACACGCAGGCGACGATGCCAAGCGCAGGAAGCGCGCCAGCCAGTGACGCCAAAGCATGCGCGGGATGACCGGCGTGATTGACGTGCTCCTTGATCGCTGCGTCCATGACTTCCTCAACCGCATAGGGATTGAGATTGCCGGACGAGATGACCATGAGGCGGATGGTGTCGGTGATGAGATGAAGCAAATGATGATCGTGCAGGATTTTCGGATATTCGCCGAAGATCGCGCTCGATTCAGGACTTTCCACATGGGACTCGAGAGCCACGGGCCCGTCGACGCGCAGGATCTTCATGAGACGCGAGACGAGGAAGATCGTATCGAGAAAATCCTGCTTCTTCCATTTCGGGCCGCCGAAAATCTTGCCGAAGCCGCCGGCCACGCCTTTCAGCGTGTCGATATCATTGCCCACGAGCATGGCGGCGACGCCTGCGCCCAGAATGGTCGCGATCTCGAACGGCGCAGCCTGCAGGATAGGGCCCATGCTGCCGCCATGGATGATGTACACGCCGAACACGCACACATGCAAAAGAACAAGACCAATGATGCCAAACACTGGCGACTCCAATTCATGGGCGAGCCGCGAACCGGCTCCCTGCTGCTTCGGGAACGGCCGCGGCGCGGCGCCCGCGGCGACCGTCCCCGCAGATTATCAGATCTTATCAGTAATTCTGGAGGCAACCTCCATCGCCGTCTGCAGCATACGCGCATTGCCGTTATAAATCTGCTGGGCCTTGAGCATGCCCATCAATTCCTGGGTGATGTCGACGTTGGACCGTTCCAGCGTGGCGGACATGATGTCGCCGGCGTTCGGCGCGCCGCCGGGCCAGACGGTGGCGACGCCGCTCTCGCCGGTGGGCACGAAATTGCTGTTGCCGATAGCCTTCAGGGCCGAAGGGTCCGGGAATTTGGCTACCGCAACGTAACCCACGTATTTCGTGGTGTTGTCGGCGTAGGTGACCCCGATGAGCCCCTTGCTGTCGATGGAGATCGACGTGAGGCTCGCGCCGGCCTCGGAGGTGAGTTCGATCTTCGCATCTGTGGTTTCAGAGGATTCGCTCGGCGGCACCGGGATCGTGGTGGGGTCGGCGTTCGCGATCATCTGAACGCGCGCGCCGGTCGAATTCACCAGATTGCCCGTGGCGTCGATGCCGAAACCGCCAGCGCGCGTGTAAACGAGGTTCGGCGTGTCAGCGGACGGATCGGCCGCGTTCAGAACGAAAAAGCCCTGCCCCGCAATGGCGAGATCAGTGGCGCGGCCCGTCGACGACATGGAGCCCTGGCTGAAATCGCGCGCGACCTCATTGGTGAGGGCGCCGGCGCCGACGGCGGTCTTGGGATTGGCGGCCGGGTCGTTCGCGAACACGTCCACGAAGCTCGCCTCGGAGCGCTTGAAACCCACGGTGCCCGCATTCGCCAGATTGTTGGCGGTGACGGAGAGATCCTTCTGGGCGACATTCAAGCCCGACATGATGACAGAGAGCATGACCGACCTAACCTTCTTCGTAAGCCTCTCGTCGCAAGAGGCCTTCTCCTGCGTCGCAAGAATGTCAGCAACTTCCATGCCAGCGGATATGCATTCGCAATAGACTGATTTCGCGCCGCCTTCTCAAATATGCGCGGCGCTAAAGTCCGCAAGCCGGCGACCGTCCTACTGAGGGAGCCGCAGAACGCGGACAAAACGAGGGTCACATGCTGCGTCGAAACGCGATCCGCGCCTATAACGAGGCGGAACAAGAATTCCTGGTCAACGGCGCAGACGCCTATGGACTGGTGGAGATCCTGTTCACCGAATTGATCGAGTCCCTCACGGCCAGCCGAAACGGCTTGAGCTCGGGCGATCTGGCGAGCAAGTCAGCCGGCGTGTCCAAGGCCCTGTCGATCATTCACGTGCTCGCCTCCAGCCTTGATTTCGAAAAGGGCGGCGAGGTCGCTGAATCCCTGCTGCGTCTTTATGAATGGTCGCGTCGCACGATCATCGAAGCCAGCCGCGACAACACGGTCGCTCCCTTCGACGAGGTGCTTCACGCGGTGTCGGAAATCGCGGACGCTTGGCGCACGATCGGCGCGCAGCAGCAGGCCGCGCGCGCGACGCAAGCCGTCCAACAGGCGGTCTGAGGCTTCAGACTTCTTCGCGCGCGATCGAGAGCTTCTTCATTTTCTCGATCAGCGTCGTGCGCTGAAGGCCAAGCAGACGTGCGGCGGCGCTGACCGAGTTCTGCGCCTCCGCCAATGCGGCCCGGATGAAGCTCGCCTCCAGCGCGCCCAGATAATCCCGCAGATTGAAGCCGCTCGCCGCGCGCATATGCTCGCGCACGACGCCAACGTCGTCGGGCTCGGCCAGGCGCGCGGCGGCAGGCGGGGGCGTCAAGGTGAAGGCGAAGTCGGAAAGGCCGGGGCCGGATGCGCCCGCATGCGTCTCTTCGTCCTGCGCGAGCGCCGCCGGAGACGCCGCGAACATGTCGCCAAGATCGCGCGCGACATCCATGAGCGCGACCGTCTCCGTCTTCCGATCGATCGGCTTGCGCGGCGCGAGCAAGCGCTCCATTTCGCGCGCGCCGAGCGCCTGGTCAGGGTACAGCACGCCCGCGCGCTCGATCATATTGCGCAATTGGCGAATGTTGCCGGGCCAGGAAGCCGCCTGCATCGCGGCGATGGCGACGGGCGTCAAGACGGGACAATGGGCGAACCCTTGGG
>CAIXDD010000393.1 GCA_903918155.1 uncultured Hyphomicrobiales bacterium | reverse complement strand
CTCCGCCTTGGCGGACGGTTTCTTGGCCATGGGATCCTCCTGTTCGCCCTGCTATGCGCCGCTTCGCGCACGGGAACAAGGCGCAGGCTGATCGATTTTGCCTCCCAAACGCGCCCGATCGGGCGCCGGCGGCCCGCGATCATGGAGGCTTCGATGTTCAAGGGCGGACTTCTGTGGCTCATCGGCATCCCGCTGCCGATCATCCTGCTGCTGTTTCTGTTCGGCTTTCTTCGCTGATCGGGGCGCAGGCGCGCCCGAGCGCCCGCCGCAGCGCCGGCGGCTCCAGCGGTTTGGGCAGCCAGGTCGCCTGCGCATATTCAGGCGGCGGATTGGACACGGCGAGGCCGCTCACCACCAGCGTGGGCACGCCGCTGTCGCGCAACAGGCCGGCGAGGCGCGTGCAGGCGCCGTCGGCCAGCTCCACGTCGATCACCGCCACGTCCGGCGTGGTCGCCGCGAGCGCGCGCAAGGCGTCGGATTGTCTGGCGAAGGGCCCGAGGATTTCATAGCCGAGGTCTTCAAGCTGGCGTTCGAGGTCAAGAGCGAGCAGCGCGTCGTCCTCGCAGACGAGCGCGCGATGGGTGACTGAGGCGTTCATGCGGGGGACCTGACGGCGCAAACGGAGGGGCGCGGCGCATGCGCTGCGTTACGTCCCCTCAACGCGCCCGCAAGACGCGAGTTCCCGGTTCGCGTTCCCGGAAAGTCTCGCGCCTGCGCCGCTCACGTCGGTTCGGCCACGCCCATGGCGGCGCCGGCCGCGCGGATGGCGGCGATCTTGGCCTCGAACGCCGTCCAGTCGTCCGCCTGCGCGATGGGGGCCCACAGCGCCTCCACCTCCTCGATGAGCAGCGTGCAGGGCTCGCCGCTGAAATAAGGATCGTCGAGCCGATGGGGGGCGCGCGGGCGCGCGCTCTCCAGCAAGGCGCGCACGGGGGCGAAATCCTCGCGCGCGTAGAAAGGCGCGCTGGGGCTTGCCAGCGCGCGCGCCGCGCTGGCTCCGCCGCCGAACCAGTCGAAGAAGACGCGCTCGAACGGCGCCCGGCTCGCCTCCAGAAAACGCCAGAGCGTCGCCGGCAGGTCTTGCGTCGCAGGGCTTTCCAGAAGTCCCAGGCGCGCATGCACGGCCTGCCCGAAGGCTTGCGCGAAGGCGGGCTCGAACGCGCCCACCGCCTCCTCCAGCGCCTCCACCGGCGCGAAGGGCGTGAAACATTCCGCAAGGCGCGCGAGATTCCACATCAGCGCTTCCGGCTGGCGCCCATAGGCGTAGAGGCCCGTCTCGTCGAAATAGGCGGCGGTGAAGCGTGGATCCATCACAGGCAGGAAACGCCACGGCCCGTAATCGAAACTCTCGCCGGTGACATTGATGTTGTCGGTGTTGAGCACGCCATGCACGAAGCCCGCTGCGGTCCATTGCGCGCCCGTGCGCGCCACCCGCCGCGCGACCTCCGCCACGAAAAGCGCCGCGCGCTGCGCGCGGTCCTTTCGCCAGACGTCGGGCATATAGGTCTTCACGGCGTAATCGAGCAGCGTCTCGAGATTCGCGCGCTCGTCCAGATAGAGCAGGCGCTGGAACGTTCCGATGCGCAGGTTCGAATGGCTCAGGCGCACGAGCACGCTAGAGCGCGTGGGGGAGGGCTCGTCGCCGCGCCACAAACGCTCGCCCGTCTCCACTAGGCTGAAGGTCTTCGACGTGTCGACCCCCAGCGCCTCAAGCATTTCCGTGGCCAGCGCCTCGCGCACGCCCCCCTTCAGCGTGAGGCGCCCGTCGCCCTGTCGCGACCAGGGCGTCTGGCCGCTGCCCTTCGTGCCCAGATCGAGCAGGCGTCCGCGATCGTCGCGCATCTGCGCGAACAGGAAGCCGCGGCCGTCGCCAAGGTCCGGATTGTAGGAGCGGAATTGATGGCCGTGGTAGCGCAGCGCCAGCGGCGCCGGGTGATTGCCGGGCAGGGGGGCGAAACGGGCGAAATGCTCGAGCCATTCGCCCTCGGTCAGCCCGTCGAGGCCCACCCGCCGCGCCCAGCGCTGGTTGCGCAGGCGCAGGATGGCTTTGGGAAAGGCCGCCGGGGCCACGGGATCATAAAAGGCGCCGCCCAGCTCCAGGCAACGCGGATCGGGGGCATAGGCGGGCGTGACGGGCATGGGGTCGGCTTTCCTTGGGGATTCGACGGGGCGTCTATGGTTAATCTGGACCGTTGGGGCGAGGCTTTCCACAGGCGCGCGCAATTTGGGAAAAACTTCGTCGCGCCGGTTGAATTGGGCTTGCCAAAGGGAAGCCCACCATCTAGACACCAGCTCGTTCGCGGCGGCTTCGTCGCTGCGGCGTTCCTCCCGGGAGGCGATCTGCTTCCGCTGTTCAGATTCTCCTGGACGCGTTGCTTGCTTCGCGGTAGGAAAGAGATCTCCGGATATCGCATCCATCGGGCTCACGCCAAACTTGAAAAGTTGGCGTTGCGTCCGTTTCGCCTGTCCCGTCGGCTTGGCCGTGCAGGACAGGGGGTCGAGATCCTCGCTGATTGACATTTGAATCGGAAGAAAGAGAGACGTGGACGGCGGATGTCCTTGCGGCTCAGATGCAAGTCTGAGCGAACGAGACATCTGACGGTCACGTATCAAGTACACCAGCGAGAGCGTCGTGAGACGTTTTCGCGTGTGCT
>CAIXDD010000392.1 GCA_903918155.1 uncultured Hyphomicrobiales bacterium | reverse complement strand
GCGCCTGATCGCGGCGGGCGGCCTCAGCGGGTCGGGCAAATCCACGCTTGCGGCCGCGCTGGCGCCGCTCATGGCGCCGCTTCCGGGCGCGCGGGTTCTCTCAAGCGACCGCATCCGCAAGGCGCTGTTCGGCGTCGCGGCGACGCAGCGCCTGCCGCAGGAGGCTTATGCGCCGGACGTCTCCGCGCGCGTCTACGCCCTCATGGGGGAGCGCGCCGCCGCATGTTTGCGCGCCGGCTGGAGCGTGGTCGCCGATGCGGTGTTCGACCGCGCGCAAGATCGCGCCGCCATCGCGCAAATCGCGCGCGAGGCGGGCGCGCAGGTCACGGGCGTCTGGCTTGCGGGGCCCCAAGAGGTTCTGGAGGCGCGCGTGGGCGCCCGCGTCGACGATCCCTCCGACGCCGATCTCGCCATTCTCGCCGCGCAGGCCGAGCGCCTCGCGCAGACAGGCGCGCCCGATGATTGGCGCAAGCTCGACGCGCGCGCCCCGGCTGCGGAGAACGCGCGCGCGCTCCTGTCCCTCAGCGCGTGACGTCGCCGATCAGCGCGTCATAATCCTCGCCAAGCGTGGCGCGGCGAAACGCGTCGCGCACATGGGCCGGCTGGCCCGCATGCCAGCGAAAATCCTTCAGCCGCGGCGCGAACCACCAATTGGAGAGATAGTCCTTGCGCGACATGCCGTCGCGGAACAATTTCGGCGTGGCGATGGGAAGGCGCACGCAGGCCGCCGCCTGCGGGTCGCGCAGCGTGCCCTTCGGGTCGCGTCCTTGCGCCACCGCCTCGATCTCGTCGAAGAAGCGGTTGCGGATCATCGCGATGCCGCGATCGCTCGCGCCGAGATTCTCCTTCGTGCGGTCGGAGATGCGGCCCTGCCCCACCCAGGCGACGATGTCCTGATTGATCACATGGCTCGTGATCCAGCGCCCGTTCTCATCCGTGATCGGCGCATGCCACCAATAGGCTTTCTTCGGCGCCAGATGCTCGCTCTCGATCGGCAGGCGCGTGAAGAACCATGTCACGCTGCGCGTGTTTTCGTCATCCACCGGCACGCGCCATTCGAAATGGCCGCCGAGATAAAAACCATTGGGCCACAGGGCGACGCGCCCCGTCATCCACATGGGATCGTCCTCGCCCTGCCCTTCGCGGCGGCGGCGGTACGTGAAGCCGTATTCGAATTCGTCGAAGGCCACCTGAAAATGTTTCGGCGAATAGGGGCCGAGCTGACCCTTCTGCCGCAGGCTCCAATTGTCGTGCATCCATTCGAAATGCACCGGATCGCAGGAGTTCTCCTGACACTGAAACCAATTGCAGGGAATGTCGGCGGTGACGACCTCGACAAAGCCCTTGTCCCAGGTGAAGGGCTCCCAGATCGGCAGCTCCGGCGCCGGCTGCGGCCCCATATAGGCGAACAGGAGGCCTGCGACTTCGCGCACCGGATAGGCCTTGATCGCGCACCGCTCCTTGCCCTTGTGGCCGGGATTGGCGACGTCGTCGAAGGGCTGCTCGAGACAGGCGCCCTTCTCGTTCATCAGCCAGCCGTGATAATTGCAACGGATGCCCGTCTCCTCGACATAGCCATAGGAGAGATCCGCGCGCCGATGCGCGCAATGGCGATCCACGAGTCCAAACGTTCCGCTGAGATCCTTGTAGAGCGTCAGGTCTTCGCCCATCAGGCGCACGGCCTTCACGCTCGTCTCGTCGAATTCGCCGGCGCCGGCGATGGGATGCCAGAAGCGGCGCAGATATTCCCCCATGGGCGTGCCCGGGCCCACCTGCGTGAGAATCCTGTTCTTCGCCTCGCTCAACATCGCGCCCGCTCCCGTTCGGTTTGCTTGGCCGAACGCTAGACCAAGCGCCGCGCCGCCGCAATCAGGGCGCGGGCGGGCGCGCGCGCGTGACGAGCGCGTCCACCGCCACGCAGGCCTGCGGGCCCACGAGCAGCGGATTGACGTCGACGGCGGCGATGTCGTCGCCGCAGGCGCGCACGAGATCGCGCAGCGCCGCAAGCGCGTTCACGACGTCCAGACGCCGCGCCGGCGCCTGCGCCCCGCAGACGCGCGCGATGAGTTCGCCGGCGAGCGAGCCCTCCACCATGTCCGCGATGCGCGCGCGGCTGGCGAAAGCGGGAATGAGCGTCACGCAATCGAGAAGCTCCGCGTGGACGCCGCCAAGGCCAAGGACAAGAAAATGGCCGAGCGGGGGCTCATGGGCGACGCCCAGAATCAGCTCCGCCTTCGCGGCGACCATCGGCTGCGCGATGATGCGCCCGCCGCCCAAGGAGGCAAGCGTGCGCGCGAGATCGGCGAAGGCGGCGTCGAGCGCGGCCTCGTCGCGAACGCCCACATGCACGAGCCCCGCGTCGTTCTTATGCGCCACGCCCGGCGCCAGCCCCTTCAGCGCCAGCGGCGCGCCAAGCCGCCGCAGCGCCGCGCGCGCCTCTTGCGCATCGGCCACGCACAGCGTCTCCACCATCGGCGCGCCGGCCAGGCGCAACAGCGCGGCGCTGTCGTCCTCCGCGAGAAAGCCGCCGGGCGCCGCCGCGCGGATCATGTCGCGCAGGCGCGCGCGGCTCGCCTCATCCAACGCGCTCTCCTCCTGCGGGGGATCAAGGAGATCGTCGGCGTCGAACGCCATGGCGTCGGTGAAGGCGGCGAGCGCGTCGAAACATGCCCCGACATCGTCGAAGACCACGCCGCCATGGGCGCGGTAATGGGCGTCCACGCGCGGGCGCAGGCCGCCGGGCGACACGACGACGAGCGGAGCGCCGGTGCGCGCCTTGCGCGCGATCAACGTGTCGGCGACGAGCAGGTCGTTGGCCTCCATCGGCAGCCTATGCGCATAGAGAAGGGAGGGCCCGCGCTGGCCGTCGGACTCGACGGCCTCCAGCAGCGGCGCGAGGCGCTTCCAGCCGAAAAGATTGCCGCCGTCGACGGGATTGCGGATGAGACCGGCCCCTTCGAAGGTCGCGATGACCTTCGCCGCCGCGCCGCGCCACAGGCCGTCGTCGCCGCCGGCGAGCGGCAGGCCGCGGTCGGCGGCGTGGTCGGCCAGCAGAGAGCCGCCGCCGCCCGTCGTCGTCACGCAGACAAGGCCGGGGTCTCCCGACATATCCAGGCGCTCGCAGCCCATCAGCAAGGCGGCGGCGCCCGCCATCGTCTCGATGGAGGAGACGGCGGCCACGCCGCATTCGGCGAACAGCGCCGCATAGGCGCGCGCGCTGCCGGCGAGCCGGCTGGAATGGGCGAGCGCGGCCTGCGCGCCGGCCTGCGAGCGTCCCAGTTTCAGGCCGATCACCGGCTTTCCCGCCGCATAAGCGCGCGCGGCCAGCGCGCGGAAGCGGTCGGCGTCGGGCAATCCCTCAACGACGAGGCCGATGCAGCCGGTCGCGGGATCGTCGATGAGGAAATCGAAGACCTCCAGCATGTCGATGTCGGCCTCGTTGCCGACCGGCGCGAATTTGGAGAAGCCCACGCCATAGCGCCGCAGACAGGGCGCGATGGAATCGAACAGCGCGCCGCTATGGGCGACGATGGAGATCGCCTTGCCCGGCTCGCCCGGCGTCTGCGGATCGCCGTGCGAGGCGTTGAAGCCCAGCGACACCCTGTCGCTGGCGTTCCACACGCCATTGGTGTTGGGGCCGAGAATGCGCAGGCCCGTCTCCCGGGCGATGGCGCGGACCTCCTCTTCGCGCGCCTGCCCCAGCGCGTCGCCGCGTTCGGCGAAGCCGCTCGCCCCGACAATGGCCACGCGCACGCCCTTGCGCGCGCAGGCCCGCAGCGCCTCCGCCGTCGCGCTCGCCGGAATCACCATGAAGACGCAATCCACCGGCCCCGGTGCCTCCTCGATGGAGCGATAACAGGGCGCGCCCTCGATCTCGCCGCCGGCCGGATTGATGGGATGGACCGGGCCGGGAAAGCCTGCGGCGCGGGCGTATTTCAGCGCGACGTTCCCCTGCTTGCCCGGCGTGGCGGAGGCGCCGATGACGGCCATGGCGCGGGGGCGGAACAGGAATTCGAGCGAGGAAAGATCGGCGGACACGAAAACCTCGAAACAGGATGCGGGCGGCCTGCTTGTAGCCTCCGGCGCGCCGAGGCGCCATGGCGGCGAGGCGGGCCAAGGCGGGGCGAGGCGGGGCGAGGGCGGGGCGAGGCGCGCCTATGGCCGAGGCGAAGCGCGGTCTCGAAAAATGCGCCGGCAAGGCTGGCGGCGCGACGCCTTGGGCGCTATCTGAGCCATGCGCGGCGGGCTTTGCGCTCGCGCGCCGCACGCCTCATTCCGGCGCCCAGCGCCAAACAAAGGGAAGCCATATGAAACATCTCGTCGCCGCCGCCGCCCTGGCGCTTCTCGCCGCAGCTCCCGCCGCCGCGCAGGACGTCGCCGCCGGCGAAAAATCCTTCGCCAAATGCCGCGCCTGCCATCAGGTCGGCGAAACAGCGAAGAACGTGGTCGGCCCGCAGCTCAACGGCCTGTTCGGCCGCACCGCCGGCACGGTGGAAGGCTATAATTATTCGGAAGCGAACAAGAAGTCGGGCATCGTCTGGGACGAAGCGGTGTTCAAGGAATATATCCGCAAGCCGGCGGCCAAAATCCCCGGCACCAAAATGGCGTTCGCGGGCATCGCCAACGACAAGGAGATCGACGATCTGACCGCTTATCTCAAGCAGTTCGGCAAGGACGGCAAGAAGCAGTAAGCCGCCGCGCGGGATCGGCGACCACGATCGGACGGCGCGATCGGACGGCGCGATCGGAAACCAAGATCGGAAAACGCGAGGCGCATCGGCCCTCGCGTTTTTTTGCGCGTTTTTTGCGCGCGCGGCGAAACGCTACGGCCGCACGCCCGGCGTCTCCACCGGCATGCCTTTGGCGCGTTCGGCCAGATAAAGCTCCAGCTCGATGAATTCGAGCGAGCCGAGGGAATAAGGTTCGGCGCGCACGCCGTTCATGCAATTGCGCAGGCGCCTTTGCAGCGAGCCCATGTCCTGCCATTCCAGCCGATAGATCGGATAAGCGTTCGCATGGCCCTGCGGAATCAGCGCGGAGCCGAGCCTGCGGCCCCAATTCTCGTCGTGGCATTGCGCGCAGGCGAAATTGAGCTGGCCGATGCGCCGATGAAACAGCGCGCGTCCGTTCTCCACGAAAGGCGCAAGCCGCGGATCGTCCGGCGGCGCCACGGGCAGCCCGCGCGATTGCAGCCCCACATAAGCGACAAGCGCCAGCAATTCGCGGCTTTCATAGGGGAAGGGCTGCGCCTGCTGGCGCGTCTGCCGGCAGGAATTGACCTGGCCCTGCAGGTCGACGGGCTTGCCGGCGCCCTCGTCGAAACGGGGATGGCGCGCGGCCGCACCTTTCATGCTCGTCTCGGCGTTTTGGTGGCAATCGGCGCAGGCGAGGTTCGCCGCCCCCGCCTTTTGTCCCCACAGCGACTCGCCTTCGAGCGCGGCGAGCATGCCGGGATTGGAGGAATCGTCGGCCTGCATGGCCTGCGTCTGCGGACTCATGAAGGCGGCGCCGGACTTGCGCGCCTGCGGCGCGATCTGCGCGGCTGCGCCGGACGCGCAAAGGAGCGGCGCGCACAAGAGCGCTGCGCGCGCGAGGGCGGACAAGGCGTGCATGGGGCGCGCGCGCGTCATTCCACCTCGATGCGCGCGGTCTGCACCTGCGTCTGGTCCTTGTCGTCCGTCCAGCTAAACGTCAGCACGCCGCTCGCCGTCGCCCGCGTGGTGAAGGACAGGAACGGATTGGCCGAAATCGCGGGGAACAGATCGGCGCTGAACACGGTCTCGCCGTCATAGGTGCAGACGAAACGCTTGACGATGTCGCGCGGATAGAGCCTGCCGTCGGGGCCGGGACGAAAGCCCGTCTCCATCGGATGTTGCAACATCGTCTTGATCTCGACGATCTCGCCCTTCCGGGCTTTCGCGGGAACGTTGATGAGCGCGCGCGCCATGTCAGGCTCCTTCCACGCAAGCCGGCAAAGTGACGATGACCTCGATCTCGCCGGAGCGGAACGCGCCGTCGCTCATCTGCGCCACGGCCACGACCTTCTGCGAATCCCCCAGCCGGATGCGGGTGGAGACGACGGCGCGTCCCGAGCGCGGCGTCAGGTGAAACACGCCCACATGGGGTTGGGGATTGCGCTCGTTGAACACGGCGATCGCCCGCACATGGCTTTCGGGCGTCATGGGGCTGTCCACGCTGATCGTCACCGGCACGGAATTGCCGCTTTCCAGCAGAACGGGAATGTCCACTTTCACGCCGACCGGCGCAATCGCCGCCCCGCCCGTGAAGGCGCGGATGGCCGCCTCCATCTCCGCCGGCGTGGCGCGCGCGGACGGCGCGATCACGCAGACGGCGGCGCCCGCGCCGGCCGCCAGAAAGAGGCGGCGCGAGACCGCAGGATCGGGAG
>CAIXDD010000391.1 GCA_903918155.1 uncultured Hyphomicrobiales bacterium | reverse complement strand
GCGGCCAGCGCCACGCCGGCGGGCAGGAGATAGAGATTGGCGCTGCGCATGCGCCGCGGCAGAGCGGCTGCGACCAGCGCGCACAGGCCTGCGGTCGCCGCGAGCTTGAAGGCGCGCCCGCCCGCCTGGACGGGAAACGGCGTCCAGACATGGGACAGCGCGATCCAGCCCACGAGGGCGAGGCCCGCAAGCCCCGCCGCGCCGAAAGCCATGCGGCGCGCTTGCGGGATCACGCGCCGCTCCCCCGCCAGCATCACGCCGGCGACGATCATCAGCGCGCCCACCGGCAGAAGCACGAACAACAGCCGGCGCGACAGCGCAGCCCCGATGGGCAGGGCGGCCATCAGCACCGCGAACCCGAGCCGGAACAGGAAATGGCCGGCGTCGGCCGCAGGATCATGCGCAGGGCGGGGCGGAGCGGTTCTCATCATCGGCTCGGCATACCGGACGCGCCGCCCAAAACGTCGTGGAAGGCGACGGCCCGGCGACTCGCGAAACTATACGCGCCCGCCAACGGCATAACTGTGGGAAAGGCGCAACAGGGGCTGCGAATCGCGCGCGCGCGACAGGACTAGTCGAAATCCTTGCCGCCGCGCTCCCGCTTGGTCTGCGCGCGGCGCTGCTTGCCTTCGAGGCGCCGGCGCTTGGAGGCGAGCGTGGGGCGGGTGGCGCGCCGGATCGCCGGGCGCACGGCGGCCGCGCGGATCATTTCGAGGAGGCGCTCCAGCGCATCGGCGCGATTGCGCTCCTGCGTGCGGAAGCGGTCGGCGGAAATGACGATCACGCCCTCGCGGGTGAGGCGCCGGCCCGCCAGCTCCATGAGGCGGGCGCGCACGTCGTCGGGCAGCGCGGGGGAGCGGGCGGCGTCGAAGCGCAATTGCACGGCGCTCGCGACCTTGTTGACGTTCTGCCCGCCCGGGCCCGAAGCGCGGACGAATTGCTCCTCGATCTCGGAATCGTCGAGGAGGATGGAGCGGGTCACGCGGATCATCGCTCGCCCGCCCTCCAGCCTCAGTCGAGCACGGCGAACACGTCGTCGCCGCGCAGCTCGATTCGATAGGTCTTCACCGGCACGCTGCAGGGCGACTGGCGCGGCTGCCCGGTGGCGATGTCGAACGAACCGAAATGCATATTGCACTCGATCTCGCCGTCGATGATCTCGCCCTCCGAGAGGCTCGCCAGCCCATGGGTGCAGCGGTCGTCGGTGGCGTAGAAAACGCCGTCGAGATTGTAGACGGCGAGCGCGCCTTCCGGCCGCTCCACCTTGCGCACGCTGTTGGGCGCGAGATCGCCGGCCTTGCAGAGAAACAAAAGATTGTCGGCCACGTCTGAACTCCTTGCGGGGCAAGCCATAAGGGCGCCCCGCCCGCGGGGCAAGAGGCGTCAGGGCGAAGCTGACTGGCGGTCTCTCACCAGAGAAAGAAATTCCGAGACGTTTTGCAGGTTAGGCCTCTGCCTGGGCAGGAACGTCTCCTGAAGCTTTTCCGGAATCACCAATTGAATCCCGCTGTCAGCAATCTGCCTCGTCTGAGCCTCCGAAATGCCCGGCTCAAGAGTAATCAGATGTTTGATAGGGATACGCGCCGCTTCCGACAGCACCTGACGCCATCGATCCTTCAGCGTTGATTTAGCGCCCAGCATCGTCAGGCGCCCCGCTGGAAAGTCTGGGGCCCGGTATTCGACTTGTCCGGGAAAAAGGAAGTCTGGCTTGAAACCATTCTCGGTTATGGCGGCCCGACTGTAACGGAGACCCACTGCATCGAAGATCGCTTGAATATGGTTCTCGAGCGAAAATCCACGTCGTGACTTTCTCCGGTTCTGCACGCTAAGTGAAAATGACAAAAATCCGTCGACGTCCACATCCTGTCCGGTCACGAAGCCCGAATGAAGCATTTTATGAATGACTCGCCGCTCCATCCTGCGAAACAAGTGCTCTTCCCGCTCCATCCAAAGCATCAAAGCATCATCCGGGCCGTCCAAAGGCGAGACGTCTGGCAGGGACTCACGTGCTGTCTGGGAAAACACCCGTGTTGAAGGGAATGTCAGCTGGAACTTCTCAAGTATCTCATCGAGCTCGTCGCCGTCCTGGTCCTTC
>CAIXDD010000390.1 GCA_903918155.1 uncultured Hyphomicrobiales bacterium | reverse complement strand
TTCCGCCTTTTTCGCGCGAGCCATCAGCTCCTGGCGTCCTTCTCCGGTTTCCGGCTCCGTCTCATAACGCACCGCCGTCTTGCGCCAGTCGCTGATGCGCTTTTCGTAGCCTTCCCGAACTTTTGCGTCCGTCACGGTCAGGAGTCGCACCTCCATGTCTTCCGCCGCCGTGAGAATGCTGGTCCGGCGAATGGTCTTCGCTTGATAGAAGGACCAGAGATTCGACGCCTCCACGTTCAGCTCGATGGCCTCGTTATCCGCGTTCGAGCCGCCAAGCTCGGAGAACGCCAGAAAAAGGGCCAGCACCGCAATCAGCAGCGCCACGCCGCGATTGCTCTTGGAAGCTTCTTCAAGCTCTTGCGCGTCCGCCATTGTCCCCTCCCCACACGAATCGCATGTCTCTTGGGAATGGCACAGGCTGGGGTGGCGTGAAAAGAGCTTTAGCGCGCCCGTGGGTGAGCGCTTTTCCAGGCGTCGAGCAGACGGGTCGAATCAACCGCAGTGTAAATCTGTGTCGTTGAAAGGGACGAGTGGCCGAGTAATTCCTAAATGGAGCGCAGGTCTCCCCCGCGCGCCAGCAGATGGGTCGCGAAAGAATGGCGCAAGGCGTGGGGCGTTGCGCTTTCAGGCAATCCCAACGCTCCTCGAAGCCGCTCGACGGTCAGCTGGATGATCCGGGGAGACAAGGGTCCGCCTTTCACGCCGACGAAGAGAGGCCCGTCCGCCGGCAGATGATGCGGGCACAACGCCAGATATTCCTCGATCGCGGTTCGCACCGTGGGCAGAACCGGGACGGTCCTGCTCTTTCGCCCCTTGCCGATCACCGTCAAAGCCTCGACGCCGCCCGTCGGCGCGTCCGCGCGGCGAACGCCCAGAGCTTCGGAGATGCGCAAGCCCGATCCGTAGAGCAGCGCCAGAACGGCGGCGTCCCTGACGAGGACCCACGGCTCGCGCAAATCGCCCGCACGAGAGGCGGCGAGCGTCGTGCGCACGGCTGCGTCAGCGGTGAGCGGTTTGGGGAGCGTTTTGGCGATCTTGGGGGATTTGACGGCGTTGAAGGGAGCGGCCGATCCGCGGCCGGCGCGTTCCAGCCGGCGCGCGAAGGAGCGCAAGGCGGCGAGGCTGCGCGACAAAGATCGGCTCGTGAGCCCATCCGCACGCCGCTGCGCCATATAGGAGCGCACGTCCAGCGGCTTCAGCGCCAGAAAATCCGCCGCCGCGGCCGGTCGCCCGGTCCGCGCGGCGAGAAAAGCCAGAAACCGCCGCAAATCACGTCCATAGCCGTCCAGGGTATGCGAAGAACACCGTTTTTCCGCCGCCAGCCACGCCAGCCAGGCGGAAGCTTCGCCGCTCAATTCCGGCGAAGCCCCCGGGAAAAGATCCGCAGCCTGACCTTGCGCGCCGCTCGATGCGATCATGGACGCATTATGAGGGCGACGGCTCAAGAAAACCTTACGAGCCGGCCTGGATCTGCTTGATGGCCTCAGCCATGAGCTCGTCCATGGTGCGGCGAATCTGATGCTCGGACTGGCTCACGCCAGCGGCCAGCAAATCGCCGTGAACCTTCCGGAAAACGTCCTCGTCGCCGGATTCCTCGAAATCGGCGGCGATCACCGTCTTGGCGTAAGCTTCAGCCTCTGCGGCGCTTTTGCCGAGCTTCTCGGCCACCCAGAGCCCCAGAAGCTTGTTGCGGCGGGCGGCCGCCTTGAAGCGCAGCTCCTCGTCGTGGGCGAATTTCTTCTCGAAACCCTCTTCGCGCTTGTCAAAGCTGCTCATAAAGCGACTCCTGTCCGTCGTGAATTCGACTTGCATATAGATGCGCCTGCGCCTGAATGAAAGGTCGAGGATGAAAGCGAAGGGCGCATTGTACGCGGCGCCCGGATCGGATAGTTTGTCCGCGCAGAGCGCGCCATGCTTCGAGACGCAAGCGTTCCGCAGCCTGACCAATTGGTTCGCCTTACCGGATCGTCCGTTGCAGGCGTCGCCCCGTCGGTCGGCTACCTCCATTCTCCAGAAACGGTCCGAGCTGATGAACCGTCGACGCCGCATCTATGAAGGCAAGGCCAAGGTCCTGTACGAAGGTCCGGAACCCGGAACCTTGATTCAGCACTTCAAGGACGACGCCACAGCCTTCAACGCCAAGAAGCACGAAGTGATCGATGGCAAGGGCGTGCTGAACAATCGCATCAGCGAATATATTTTCCAGCACCTGAACGAGATCGGCGTTCCGACGCATTTCATCAGGCGCCTGAACATGCGCGAGCAATTGATCCGCGAAGTCGAGATCGTTCCGCTCGAGGTCGTGGTGCGCAACGTCGCCGCCGGTTCGCTGTCGCAGCGCCTCGGCATCGAGGAAGGCACGCCGCTGCCGCGCTCCATCATTGAGTTCTATTACAAGAACGACGCGCTCAATGATCCGATGGTGTCCGAAGAGCACATCACCGCGTTCGGCTGGGCGAATCCCCAGGAGATCGACGACATCATGGGTCTTGCGATCCGCGTCAACGATTTCCTGTCCGGCCTCTTCCTCGGCGTGGGCATTCGTCTTGTCGACTTCAAGATGGAATGCGGCCGCCTGTGGGAAGGCGACATGATGCGCATCGTCGTCGCCGACGAGATTTCCCCTGATTCGTGCCGCCTGTGGGACATCAAGTCCTCGGACAAGCTCGATAAGGATCGTTTCCGTCGCGACATGGGCGGGCTTGTCGAAGCGTATAGCGAAGTGGCGCGGCGTCTTGGAATCATGAACGACAACGAGCCCGTTCGCACCAGCGGTCCCAAACTCGTCAAATAGCTCATCGACGACGCGGAATTCGGCGGACGCCAACGCGCGAGCGAGCGTCCGCCCCATTCTGCGCGTCGACCTGATGATATGGATGAAATCATGAAAGCGCGCGTCACCGTCACGCTGAAAAACGGAGTCCTTGATCCCCAGGGCAAGGCGATCGAAGGCGCATTGCGCTCGCTCGCCATTCCCGGCGTGGAAAGCGTCCGGCAAGGCAAGGTCTTCGACCTTGAGCTGTCGATGACCGACAAGGCGCAGGCCGAAACCCTGCTGCGCGACGCCTGCGAAAAGCTTCTGGCGAACACGGTCGTTGAAAATTATCGCATCGAAATCGTCTGAGGCATTCATGCGCGCCGCTGTCCTACTTTTCCCCGGGCTGAACCGCGAAAGCGACGTCATGCGCGCGCTTGAAATGGCGAGCGGCGTCAAGCCAACCCTCGTCTGGCACGCGGAGACGGATCTGCCGGCCGGCACGGATCTCGTCGTCGTGCCCGGCGGGTTCAGTTACGGCGATTACCTGCGGTGCGGCGCCATCGCCGGGCGCGCCAATATCATGGACTCCGTTCGTCGGCATGCCGAACGCGGCGGGCTGGTCCTGGGCATCTGCAACGGGTTTCAGATCCTGTGCGAGAGCGGGCTTCTGCCCGGCGTGCTCATGCGCAACAAGGACCTTAAATTCGTTTGCCGGATGCAGCATCTTCGGGTCGAACGCAATGATACGGCCTTCGCCAATCAATATGCGAAGGGTCAGGTCATCAAGGTCTGCGTCGCGCATGGCGAAGGCAATTACGTCGTCGACGCCGAGACGCTCGACCGCCTGGAAGGCGAGGGCCGGGTCGCTTTCCGCTATTGCGATTCGCAAGGCGTCGTCGGCGGCGAGGCGAATTGCAACGGCTCCGTCAACGACATCGCGGGCGTCTATTCATCCCGCTTCAATGTACTTGGAATGATGCCGCATCCGGAAAATCTGATCGAACGGATCATGGGCGGCGTCGACGGGCGCGGGCTGTTCGACAGTCTCGTCAAAGCGCCCGCGCGGGCCGCTTGAGTTCAGGGAACACCATCGTGCGCAGCGAACCCAAAGTCACTCCTGAACTCGTCGCCGAACATGGTCTCAAGCCGGACGAGCATCAGCGCATTCTGAAGCTCATCGGGCGCGAGCCGACGTTTACGGAGCTCGGCATATTCTCCGCGATGTGGAATGAGCATTGTTCCTATAAATCGTCGCGGCTGCATCTGCGCAAGCTTCCCACCAAGGCCCCATGGGTCATTCAGGGCCCGGGCGAAAACGCGGGCGTCATCGACATCGGCGATGGAGACGCCTGCGTCTTCAAGATGGAAAGCCACAATCATCCCTCCTTCATCGAGCCCTATCAGGGCGCGGCGACCGGGGTCGGCGGCATTCTGCGCGACGTGTTCACCATGGGCGCCCGGCCGATCGCGTGCCTGAACCTTCTTCGTTTCGGATCGCCCGATCATCCCAAGACGCGCCATCTCGTGAGCGGGGTCGTCGCTGGAATCGGCGGATATGGAAATTCGTTCGGCGTCCCCACCGTCGGCGGCTCCGTGAATTTCCACACGCGCTATGACGGCAATATCCTCGTCAATGCGATGGCTGTCGGCATCGCGAAGGCGGACGAAATCTTTTACGCCAAGGCGACCGGGATCGGCCGTCCCATCGTTTATCTCGGCTCCAAGACCGGCCGCGACGGCATTCACGGCGCCACCATGGCCTCCGCCGCTTTCGAAGCGGATGCGGAGGAGAAGCGTCCCACCGTTCAGGTCGGCGATCCCTTCTCCGAGAAGCTCCTGCTTGAAGCCTGTCTCGAGATCATGGCGAAGGGCTGCGTCATCGCGATTCAGGACATGGGCGCCGCCGGCCTCACCTCGTCAGCGGTCGAGATGGGCGCCAAGGGCGATCTTGGAATCGAACTCGATCTCGACAAAGTGCCGTGTCGCGAAACCGGCATGACGGCCTATGAGATGATGCTCTCCGAAAGCCAGGAGCGCATGTTGATGGTGCTGCGCCCGGAGAAGGAAGCCGAGGCGGAAGCGGTCTTCCAGAAATGGGGTCTGGATTTCGCCATCATCGGGCGCACGACCGACACGCTCCGCTTCGTCGTGAAACATCAAGGCGAGGTGAAGGTCGACCTGCCGATCAAGGAGCTGGGCGACGAGGCCCCGATCTATGTTCGGCCGCATGTTCCCACGGCTCCCAAGCCGGTCGTCACGGCGCAGGACGTCGCGCCGCCCTGCTCCGTCGCGGATGCGTTGTTGCAGCTCATCGGGTCTCCCGATCTGTGCTCCAAGCGCTGGGTGTGGGAGCAATATGACCATTTGATTCTGGGCAACACCGTCCAGCGCCCCGGCGGCGACGCCGCCGTCGTTCGCGTCGGCGACGGCCCCAAGGGACTCGCGCTCACGACGGACGTGACGCAGCGCTATTGCGAGGCGGATCCCGTCCAGGGCGGCCGTCAGGCCGTCGCCGAGGCGTGGCGCAACATCACCGCCACGGGCGCGACTCCTCTGGCGCTCACGGACAATCTGAACTTCGGCAATCCCGAGCGCCCGGAAATCATGGGCCAGTTCGTGGGGTGCCTGCAAGGAATCGGAGAGGCCGCCTCAGCTCTCGATTTTCCGATCGTGTCCGGCAATGTCTCTCTCTACAACGAGACGCAGGGGCGCGGCATTTTGCCGACGCCGTCCATCGGCGGCGTCGGGCTGATCGACGACGTCGGCAAATCGGTCGGCGTGGCTTTCGCGGCCGCTGGCGAAGCGATCGTTCTCGTCGGCGAAAGCCGGGGCTGGCTGGGCCAGTCGGTCTATCTTGCGCAAACCTGCGGGCGTGAGGACGGCGCGCCCCCGCCGGTCGATCTCGCCTGCGAGCGTCGCAATGGCGACGCGGTGCGAGCCGCCATTCTGAAGGGCGCTGTCACCGCCTGCCATGATCTGTCGGACGGCGGGCTCGCCGTGGCTTTGGCCGAAATGGCCATGGCTGCGGGCGTGGGCGCGCAGATCGCGGACGGGCCCGCGGACATGCCCGCTCATGGCTGGTGGTTCGGCGAGGATCAGGCCCGCTACATCCTGACATGCCGCAAGGCTGACGCGCCGTCGATCCTGAGCGCGTTCGCCGCCGCCGGCGTTCCCGCCGCCGCCATCGGCGAGACGGGGGGCGATGCGTTGCGCCTGGGGGCCGAGCGCCCCATATCACTGCTGGATTTGTCGAAGGCGCACGAAAACTGGCTGCCGGACTATATGCGCGGCAAGTCTTCCGCGACCTGATCTCTCGAAAGGCTTCATCCATGGCCATGCAGGCTGGCGACATTGAACGACTGATCAAGGAGGCGATGCCCGACGCCACCGTCGAGATTCGCGATCTCGCCGGAGACGGGGATCATTACGCCGCGACGATCGTGTCCAGCGCCTTCAAGGGCAAGAGCCGCGTTCAGCAACATCAATTGGTCTATGCGGCGCTGAAGGGCCGCATGGGCGGGGAGCTTCACGCCCTCGCCCTGACGACGTCGGCTCCCCAATAGGCGCCGCATCGCAAGTTATGTATCTTAGACGCAGAGGCGAAGCCTTGAACTTCGCGGAACGGGGAATGGCAAGATGAGCGACGTGCTTCAGCAGATAGACCAAACCGTCAAGGCCGACGACGTGGTGCTCTTCATGAAGGGCACGCCGCAATTCCCCATGTGCGGCTTCTCGGGGCAGGTCGTCCAGATCCTCGATTATCTCGGCGTGGCCTATAAGGGCGTCAATGTTCTCGAGGACGAGGGCGTGCGCCAGGGCATCAAGGATTACGCCAATTGGCCGACGATCCCGCAATTATATGTGAAGGGCGAATTCGTCGGCGGCTGCGACATCGTGCGGGAAATGTTCCAGA
>CAIXDD010000389.1 GCA_903918155.1 uncultured Hyphomicrobiales bacterium | reverse complement strand
CGGTGGAGCGCCTCGCGGCGCGCGTGCCGACGCCCGAGGCCAATTTCTTCGCGATCGTCATCACCATCCAGCAAAAGACCGGCGGCAATTTGTCGGAGGCGCTGGGAAATCTCTCGCGCGTGCTGCGCGAACGCAAGAAGATGCGCGCGAAGATCAAGGCCATGGCGACGGAGGCGACCGCATCCGCCGCCATCATCGGCTCCCTTCCCTTCATCGTCTCCATTCTGATTTACGTGACGAGCCCGGGATATATTTCCCTTCTGTGGACGACGTCCACGGGAAAGGTGGTTCTGCTCATCGCCGGCTTCTGGATGGCCTGCGGCATCGGCGTGATGCGCAAAATGATCAATTTCGATTTTTAGGCGGCTCACATGTTCGATTACATCGCGGCCAAAATGACCGATCCCCAGTTCATTCTCGGCGTCCTTGTGGGGCTGGGAACGCTGGCGACCTTCGCGACGACATTTCTTCCTGCGCTGCAAAACGACAATCTCGAAGGGCGCATGAAGGCGGTGGTCTCGGAGCGCGAATTCATTCGCGCGCGCGAACGCGAGAAACTGAACAACGAAAAGCCGAAAGTGCGCCACAACGAGGCCAAGGGGCGGCTGAAAGATATCGTCGACCAGTTCAAGCTGCAGGATTATCTGTGGACCAGCAACGCCAAGACCCTTCTGATGCAGGCGGGCCATCGTTCGCAGGAATCGGAATATATCTTCCTGTTCGCGCGCGCGGCGCTTCCCACGATCCTGTTCTTCGCTATGACGTTCTACGCCATGGCCATTATGGAGAGCGACCTGCCCGTGGTCGTGCGTCTGGGCATCGGCGTGGTCGCGGGCCTGATCGGGCTGCAATTGCCGGAAATGTTCCTCAAGAACATCATCCAGAAGCGGCAAATGTCCATGCGGCGCGCGTTCCCCGACGCGCTGGACCTCATGCTGATCTGCGTGGAATCCGGCATGGCGCTGGAGCCGACGTTCAACAAGGTGGCCGCGGAAATCGCGACGCAATCGCCCGAGCTTGCGGAGGAATTCGCGATCACGACGGCGGAATTGTCCTATCTGCCGCAGCGGCGCGCCGCGCTGGAGAATCTGACCACGCGCACCGGGCTCGATCCCGTGAAGCAATTGAGCACGGTGCTGATCCAGTCCGAACGTTATGGCACGCCGCTGGGCACGGCGCTGCGCGTGATCTCGCAGGAAACGCGCGACAACCGCATGATGGAAGCGGAGAAGAAAGCCGCCGCCTTGCCGCCGAAACTGACGGTGCCGATGATCATCTTTTTCCTGCCGGTCCTGTTCGCCGTCATCATCACGCCGGCGGCCTTGCAGGTGTCGGGCGTGAAGGGCGGTTGACGCCGCCTAGCGCGCAGGCTGCTGCAGCCTGCGCCACGCATCCGATTGCGCGATCATCTGGCGAATGGAGGCGACGGCGGCGGCCGCCTGTTCAGGCGCCGCGTCCACGCGCTGGGCCTCTTCGGCTTCCTGAAACTTGCCTTGCAATGCGAGCACAAGGGACAGGTTCTGCCGCACCCGGGCGTCCGCGCGCGGACTTTGCGCCGCCTGCCGCAGCATTTGTTCCGCCTGCGGCAGTTTTTTGGTGAGCGCGTAGGAAAGCCCCAGATTGGAGAGAACGCTGGGTTCGCCGGGCACGATCTTCAGCGCGGAGATATAATAATTCTGCGCCGCTTCATGTTCGCCCATCTGGTCGGCGATGGAGCCTTGCGTGGAGAGAACGGACCAATTAGGCCGCTCGGCGGTGTGCGCGCCTTGCAAGACCGCCATGGCCTCCTGATGGCGGCCCGCGTCGGCGAGCGCCTTGCCATAGGCGGCGAGCACATCCATGTCTTTCGGGTTTTGCGCGGCGAGTTTCTGCAACACCGCCGTCGCCTCATGATGGCGCTGGGCGACGCGCAGGCCGCGCGCATAAGTCATCGCGACATATCGGTCGTTGGGCGCGGAATCATAGTTGCGCCCCCACTCCTCGACGAAGGCGCGCGCGGCGGCGGGCTCCATCGGCACCGCCACCTGCAGGGGATCGGAGCGCGATGATCCGCCGATGGATTTGCACCCTCCCAGCGCCAGCGCGCAGGCGAAGAGCGCCGCGGCGCCGAGGGTTCGACGGCGGGCGTGCGAAAGAACGCTTGAAATTCGGGGCTGCGGGCCCTCGTATAGGGCCTTGCGGTCGCGCAGGGTGCGAAATGTCATCGGGCGGCCTGAAAATACGTCGTCACGCAATGGGACGATCAATAAAGCGTTAAGGCTAACGGGTCGTTAATTCGGCCGGACAGGAATGGAGCCAGGCATGTCGAAACAGGCGACGAAGAGCGGCGAAGCCAGACGCGCGGACAAGGCCCTGCCGATCTGGTTCGCATCGCAGGCGGACTGGGCGCGCGTGCGCGCCGATCTGCCGCCCGCCGCGGCCGCCTTCGCGCAAGCCAGCGGCTTCGACGCCAAGCCCGGCGCGTTTCTGCTGCTGCCCGGCGCCGACGGCGCGCTTGCGGGCGCGCTATTGGGCGTGGAGGCCGCCGAGGGCGCGCGCAAGCGCGCAAGCGGCAAGCCCGCGCCGCGCGATCCTTTTCTCGCCGGCAAGCTCGCCGGCGCCTTGCCCGGCGGCCTGTGGCGCTTCGCCAATCCCCCGCAGGACGCGCGCGAGCGGGAACTCGCCGCGCTCGCCTTCGCGCTCGGCGGCTATTCCTTCACGCGCTACCGCAAGAGCGCCGCACGCGCGCCGGCGCGGCTTGAGACGCCGCAGGGCGTGGACGCGAAGCGGCTTGCGCGCATGAGCGAGTCCGTGCGCATGGCGCGCGACCTCATCAATACGCCCGCCAACGACATGGGCCCGGACGCGCTGGAGAAGGCCGCCTTGCAGATCGCGCGCCGCCATGGCGCGAAAACGCGCGTCATTCGCGGCGCGGCGCTGCTGAAGCAGAATTTTCCGCTGATCCACGCCGTGGGCCGCGCCGCCGATCAGGATCCGCGTCTGGTGGATTTCACCTGGGGATCGCCGCGCGCGCCCAAGGTCACCCTCGTCGGCAAGGGCGTTTGTTTCGACACGGGCGGGCTGGACCTCAAGCCCTCCTCCGCCATGCTGCTCATGAAAAAGGACATGGCCGGCGCCGCCACCGCGCTGGCGCTTGCGCAGATGATCATGGACGCGCGTCTCGACGTTCGCCTGCGCGTTCTGCTGCCGATCGTGGAGAATTCGGTTTCGGACGAAGCGTTCCGCCCCGGCGACGTCTATCCCAGCCGCAAGGGACTGACGGTGGAGATCGGCAATACCGACGCCGAAGGCCGGCTCATTCTCGCCGACGCGCTGGCGCTGGCCGACGACGAGGAGCCGGAGCTTTTGTTCGACTTCGCCACGCTGACCGGCGCGGCGCGCGTGGCTTTGGGGCCCGACCTGCCGCCTTTCTATTGCACCGACGACGCGTTGGCCGAAGAGATCGCGCGCATGGGCGCGCAGGCGCATGATCCCGTCTGGCGCCTGCCGCTGTGGGACGCTTACGATTCGATGCTCGCGAGCAAGGTGGCGAGCGTGAACAATGTCAGCAGCGGGCCTTTCGCCGGCTCGATCACCGCCGCGCTCTTCCTGCGGCGTTTCGTCGAAAAGGCCGGCGCATGGGCGCATTTCGACATCTATGGCTGGACCCCGGCCGCAAAGCCCGGCCGCCCCGAAGGAGGCGAGCCGCAGACCGCGCGGCTACTCTATACGATGCTCGAGCGCCGCTATCGCGCGCGCAAGAAGGCTTGAACAAGTAAGAGCGCAGGCCCTAGAACAGCGGAGCGAAAGCGCGGACCCCATGGCCATCGAACTCAAGCCGTCGCAGGCCCTGCGCCTGCTGTACGACGTCTCGCTGAGCCTTGTGCGCGAGGACAAGTCGGGACTGGCGCCGGATTTCACGCTGCGCCAGATCTCGCTGCTTCTCACCGTCTATCTGGAGCCGCCGCCGCATACGGTGCGCGGGCTCGCCGCGCGGCTGGGCGTGACGAAACCCGTCATCACGCGCGCGCTGAACGCGCTGGGCAAGCAGGACCTGCTCACCCGCAAGCGCGACGAAGCCGACAAGCGCAATGTGATCGTGCAACGCACGGTGCGGGGCGCGCTTTATGTCGAGAGGCTCGCCGATCTCGTGCGGGAGAAAGGACGCGACCTGTGACGCGCGACATCTTTCGGCTTCAGGGATTCGACAGGCGGACCACGCCGGCGCGACCCGATCTGGCCGCTGAAAGCCTGCGGGGCCGCGTGCCGGCGCAGCGTTTCGTCGCGCCCGCGCCCATGCGCGTGCGCGCGGAATGGACCGATCTGCGCGACGCGCCCGCGCCCGACGCCGGCCTCGACACGCAGGCGCTGCATGGCGAGGTCGTCGACGTCTACGAAACCACTCCCGATGGATGGGCCTGGGGACAGCTGGCGCGCGATCATTATGTGGGCTGGCTCGCCGCAAAGGACCTCGCCCCGCGCGCGCCGACAGATGAGCGCACGCTGCGCCGCGTCGCCGCGCCGCGCAGCTTCGTCTATCCCGCGCGCTCCATGAAGACGCCGCCCGTCGCGGCCCTGCCGATGAACGCGCTCACGCACGTCAGCGACGACGACGGAATTTTCGCGCGCGTCGAGGAGGGCTTCGTCTGGTCGCGCCATCTCGCGCCCCTGCAGACGTATGAGCCCGATTTCGTCGCCGTGGCCGAGCGCTTCGAACATGCGCCCTATCTGTGGGGCGGCAAGACCTGGCAGGGGCTCGATTGCTCCGGCCTGATCCAGATCGCGCTGCAGGCGGCGGGGATCGACGCGCCGCGCGACACCGACATGCAGGCGGCCGCGGTGGGCGCGCCGGTTGCGCTGCGCGACGATCTCTCAGGCCTGCGGCGCGGCGATCTCGTGTTCTGGAAGGGCCATGTGGGCGTGATGCGCGACGACGCGCTGCTGCTGCATGCCAACGGGCATCACATGCAGGTCGCCAGCGAGCCGCTGGCGCAGGCGCGCGCGCGCATCGCCGCCGGCGGCTCGTTCGGCGCCATCGTCGCGATCAGGCGCCTCTAGCGCCTTTCACGCGATCGCGACGTCCATCGCGCCGATCTTGTCGATCCATGCATGCATCACGTCGCCCGACGTCACTTCGCCGACGCCGTCAGGCGTGCCGGTCATGATGACGTCGCCGGGATGAAGCGCATAGACGCGCGAGGCGCGCACGATCAGGTCGCGGCAATCGCAGATGAGCTGAGACGTGTTCGAGCGCTGGCGCTTCTCGCCGTTCACCTCGATGCCGAAGTCCAGCACGCCCGGATCGGGAATCTCGTCGGCGGTCACGAGCCAGGGGCCAAGCACCGAATATGTGTCGGCGGCCTTGCGGAAGCTGCGGTCCTCGGTGCCGCGCACGGTCATGTCGAGGCCGATGCAATAGCCCGCCACATGGTTCAACGCGTCTTCGCGCGCGATGGTCTTGCCGCCCTTGCCGATGACGATGGCCAGTTCGACCTCGTGATCGTTGCGCCGTCCGTCCCAATGCAGGCGCACTTTCTCGCCCGCGCCGATCACGCCGGTCTGCGATTTCAGGAACAGGCCGTATTTGTCGATGGGCGTGGCGAATCCCTCATGCGTGGGCATGTGAACGCCGTGGTTGATCGCAGGATTATGCGATTCCGCCACATGAAGCGGATAGTTGAGCGGGGCGGCGATGACGCGCGCGGGATTGGCCACAGGCGACAGGAGCGTGAGCGAAGCCAGAGGGCGCGCGGGCGCGCTCCTGGCCGCTTCGCGCAGCTTCGGCGCCAGCATGTCGAGATGGGCGATGAAATGATCGCCGAACGGCGCGGGCCAGCGCAGCGGCGGCAGGGCTTCGAGAACCGGCGTGACGTCGCGCACCACGTCGCCTTCGACGATCCCCAGGCGATCCGCATCGAAACGGCAGATTTTCATGCTTGGCTCCTCGGCCTTTAAAACCTCGTCTTGCGCGTAGCGCAGCCAAACGCCGCGCGCAAGACGCTGTCGTGGTCAGTCCTTAACGGGCGCGCCCATGAAATCGCGCTTGCCGATCTCTACGCCGGAATGGCGCAGAATGGCGTAGGCGATGGAATCGTGGAAATAGAAATTCGGCAGGCTGAAATTGAGCAGCAGCGTCTGCCCCGTGAAACGGCGCTCGCCGCTGGGGAATTTCACCACGATCTCCGAATCCTCGCGCCCGTCCAGCTCTTCGGGCTTGATGCTGCGCACGAAGTCCATCGCCCTTTCGACGCGCTTCTTGAGATCGTCGAAGGTCTTCTCGTCATTCTCATAGACGGGAAGCTCGCGTCCGGCCACGCGCGCGCAGGCGTTCACCGCATGGTCGCAGACCGCGCGCACCTGACGATGGAAGGGGAACATGTCGGGATAGACGCGCAGCGTCATGAAATAGGTTTCATCGAGCTTTTTGGCCTCGATATGGGCTTTCGCCTTGTCGAGCACATTCGACAGGCCGCCGAGATATTGCAGGAAGATGGGCGCAGAGCATTTATACATGGACACGGTCATGAAGATCTCCTTTGGAGGCAGGTCAGGCGCCGAGGGCCGGCGCAAGAGGGTCGCGGCCGCGGATCATGTCGGCGGCCTTTTCGGCCATCATCAAGACGCAGGCGTTGATATGGGACGACACGATGTCAGGCATGGCGGAGGCGTCGACGACGCGCAGGGATTGCGCGCCCAGCACGCGCAATTGCGGATCGAGCACCGAGCCGATGGCGCAGGTGCCGCAGGGATGATGGGCGGTGATCGCCGTGCTGCGGAACCATTCCTCGATGTCGGCGTCGCTCTTCAGCGTTTTCGGGCCGGCGAGGTCGCCGCGATAGGCGTCGAGGGGCTGGCGCGAGGCCACGTCGATGGCGCGATGCGCGCCTTCGACGATCGTCTTGAGATCGTCGGGATGGGTGAGGAATTGATAGTCGATGCGCGGCTTGGCGAAGGGATCGGCCGAACGCAGGCGCACGCGCCCGCGGCTTTTGGGATGCAGCAGCGTGGGGCGAATGCCATAGGCGTCCTGAAAGGCGGGTTTCACGCCGGGAAACCAGATGTGGTTTCGCCCCGCGACGCCGCGGAACATGAATTCCACATCGGGCGCATCGACGGCCATGGAGGTGCGCACGAAGGCGAACAGGCCCGAGGGCACCATGGTCGCGGGCCCCACGCCGAAGAGATAGGCCTGCGCCATCGCGGCCGCGATGCGGTCGGCGCGCATCACGCCGTGGAAATAACCGGGCCCGCGCCGCGTCCAGGAGAACCAGGCGGCGAGATGGTCCTGCAGATTGTCGCCGACCGGCAGGTCGAGCGTCGGCGTCACGCCCATGTCGCGCAGATGGTCCGCATGGCCCACGCCCGACAACATGAGCAGCTGCGCGCTGTTGAACACGCCCGACGACAGGATCACCTCACGCGCGGCCAGCGCGCGACGCGTGCGCCCGGCGCGCACATATTCCACGCCCGTGGCGCGCGTTCCCTGCATGAGGACGCGCGTCGCATGGGCTTTCGTCTCCACCACAAGATTGGGCCGCGCGCGCGCGGGATGCAGGTAAGCGGCGGCGGCGGAATGGCGGCGGCCGTCGCGGATGGTGAATTGCACGCGCCCGAACCCTTCGCCCGAAGCGGCGTTGAAATCCTCGGTCGCCTTATAGCCGGCGAGCTTGCCGGCCTCGACCCATGCGTCGAAAATGGGATCGGGCGTGCGCGCGCCTTGCACATGGACGGGGCCCGAGCCGCCGCGCCATTGATTTTCGCCGCCCTCCCAGGTTTCGCCGCGCTTGAAGTAAGGCAGGACCTCCGCATAGGACCAGCCTTCGGCGCCGTTCTTCGCCCAGCGGTCGTAATCGCCGCGGTCGCCGCGCGTATAGGCCATCACATTGATGGAATGGGAACCGCCCAGAACCTTGCCGCGCATGGCCTCGATCCCGCGCCCATGCAGCGCGGGATCGGGCTCGGCGTCATAGCCCCAATCGAAGAGCCTGTGCTCATGCAGCTTGCCCAGGCCAAGCGGAATCTGGATCAGCGGATTCCCGTCCGCGCCGCCCGCCTCCAGCACGAGCACGCGCGCGCCGTCTTCGGAAAGTCTATTCGCGAGCACGCATCCGGCGGAGCCTGCGCCCACGATGACGTAATCATACCCTGCCTCTGCGGCCATTCGCGCGTCCCCCCGGCGCATTCCCGCCTTGGGGGCGAAATCTAGGCGAGCGCAGGCGCGCAAGCAAATCGCCGAGGGCGAGCGCGCAGGCCCGCGCAGGCCCGCGCAGGGTCAATGGGCCATCAGCACCGGAAGCGTCATGGCGGCGAGCACGCTGCGCGTGGCGCCGCCGAGCACGAATTCGCGCAGGCGCGAATGGCCATAGGCGCCCATCACGAGATAATCCGCCCCCGATTGCGCCGCGTGGGACAGCAGCGCGGAGCCGACGTCGTCGGATGGCGCAAGCTGGCGCAGCTGCGCGTTCACGCCATGGCGGGCGAGATGGCGCGTGATGTTGAAGCCCGGCAATTCTTCGACAGGCTCGTCGGGCGGGGCCAGCGTCACCACCTCCACGCGGCGGGCGCGCGTGAGCAGCGGCAGGGCGCCGGCGAGCGCGCGCGCGGCCACGAGGCCACCGTCCCACGCGACCATGGCGTGATCCAATCTGGCGGGCCCCTGATGAATATAGGGCACGACGAAGACGGGGCGGCCGGAGCCGAACAAGGCGGCGACGATCATCCCCGCGTCGTCGCCGGAGGAAGAGCCCTTCTCCTGTCCCACGATCGTCATGTCGAAATGGCGGGCGAGCGCGCCAAGGCGCGCGCCGGCCAGACCTGCCACCGCCTCAATGGTCACAAGCTCGGGATCGACGCCCGCAGGCGCCTCCTCGCGCAGCGCCGCGAAACCTTGCGCGACCATGGCGCGCGCCTGCTCCAGGGCCTGCGCCATCAGGTCGTAGGGATATTCGCCGCCGAAGGAGACGGGGGCGACATATTGCACCGCAAGGCCTGCGGCGGTGAGATGGGCGCCGGCGCGTTCGGCGAGGCTCAATGCAAAGCGCTGCGCCGGCGCCTGCGCGCCCTCCGCGTCCAGCACGACGAGAAGATCCTTGATCGACACGATGTCCTCCATGGCGTTCCTCCTTTTGGTTGGCCGGCGCCTGCGCGCCTAGCGGCTCATGATGAAGGCGCCCAGGGCCTCGATCTCATCGGGCGCGAGAATGATGTCGGGCATCGAGGCGTGCGGCGTGCGCAGGAAAACGGCGAGCGCGCGCTGGTTCATGCCCGGCGCGCCGGCCACCTCGCGGAAGGACGGGCCTGCGCGCGACTTGCCCTCCGGCGCCCCGCCCCGCCCGGCGCCGCGTTCGCCGACGTCGTGACAGGGGGCGCAGATTTCGGCCGCCAGACGCGCGCCGCGCGCGACGGCGGCGGGCTCCTGCGCGCGGGCCTCGCCCGCGATCAAAGCCGCCGCGCAGGCCGCGACGCCGCAAAGCCGAGCGAACATCAAACCCGCGACGGCGAACGATCCGAAGAAAGGGGCCAAAGGCGTTCTCCTGCTCCCGACCCTGCGACCATCGCGCGCACGGCCCCGCCCCACATTGACGAGGATCAACCGGGCGCCCGCGCAATGCAAGCTTGTGCCTAAGCGTGCGGGGCGATGCGCCGCGCTTGCGGTCGGCCCCGCGACGGGGTTTAAAAGCGCAGCGGCGAACGCATCGTCACAGCGGAGGAACAGAATGGGTCAGTTCGGGATCGGTCAGCCTGTCCGGCGCAAGGAAGACACGCGGCTCCTGACCGGCGGCGGCAAATTCACCGACGACCTCAATTTCGAGGGCCAGCTCTGCGCCGCCTTCGTCCGCTCGTCGCACGCCAATGCGAAAATACTGGGCGTGGACGTCTCCGCCGCGCGCGACATGCCGGGCGTCGTGGCGATCTACACGGGCGCGGACCTCGACGCGGCGGGCGTGGGCCGCCTCGTCAACGACGCCAATTACGTCGATCGCGCCGGCGCGCCGATGCACAAGACGAGCCGGCGCATCTTCCCCACCGAGCAGACGCGCTTCGTGGGCGAGTGCCTCGCCATGGTGGTGGCGAAGACCCATCATCAGGCCCGCGACGCGGCGGAAGCCGTCCTGTTCGATTTCGAACCCCTGCCCGCCATCGCCAATACGGCGAAAGCGGCCGACGCCGACGCCCCCGTGGTCTGGCCGGAATTCGGCTCCAACGTCGTCGTGCATTGGGAATATGGCGATCAGGCGAGCGTGGAGGCGAAACTCGCCGCCGCCGCCCATCGCGTGAGCGTGGATCTCGTCAACAACCGCCTCGTGGCCAGCCCCATGGAGCCGCGCGTCGTCGCCGCCCTGTGGGACAAGGCCGAGGGCGCGCTCACCGTCTACACGCCCAGCCAGGGCGGCCGGCGCCTGCAGACGGCGCTTGCGCAAAACCTGCTGAGCCTGCCGATGGACAAGGTGCGCATCATCTCGCACGACACCGGCGGCGGTTTCGGCATTCGCAGCAAGATGTATCCCGAGACCGTGGCGGTGGCCTTCGCGGCGCGCGCGCTCGACGCGCCGGTGAAATGGCGCGGCGACCGTTCGGAGACATTCGTCTCCGATTATCACGGCCGCGATCAGGTGAACCACGCGCAAATGGGGCTCGACGCGCAGGGCAAGGTCGTCGCCCTGAAGCTCGCCACCTTCGTGAATGTGGGCGCCTATCTCTCCGAGAACGGCGTGCGCCTGCCCATGGAGGGCGGCGGACGCATCACGCCCTGCGGCTATCACGTGCCGGATTTCTATTTCTCCGTGAAGCCTGTGTTCACCAACACGGTCTGCACCGACACCTATCGCGGCGCGGGCCGGCCGGAAGCCAATTACGTCATGGAGCGGCTGATGGACGAGGCGGCGCGGGCCTGCGGCCTGTCGCGCGAGGAGGTGCGGCGGCGCAATTTCATCACGCCCCAGCAAATGCCTTACAAGACCCATCTGGGGTTCACGATCGATTCAGGCGATTTCGCCGGCACGATGGACAAGGCGCTGCAGGCGTCGGGCTGGGCGGGCTTCGAGGCGCGCCGCAAGGAAGCCGCCGCGCGCGGCATGAAGCGCGGCATCGGCCTGTCCGTCTTCATCGAAGGGGCGGGCTCGCGCCCGACCGAAGGCATGCGCCTGCGCTTCGAGGAGAACGGCGAGGTGAGCGTGATCGCGGGCACCTATTCGCACGGACAGGGCCATGCGACGGTCTATGCGCAGCTCGTGCATGAATTCCTCGGCGTCGATTTCGACGCGGTGAGGCTCATCAACGGCGACACCGCGCTCGCGCCGCAAATGTCGGTGGGCACGTTCGGCTCGCGCTCGTCCATGGTCGGCGGCATGAGCATCAAGATGGCCGCCGCCAAGATCGTCGAGAAAGGCCGCAAGATTGCCGCCCATCTCCTGCAGACGCAGGAGGAGAAGGTGAGCTTCGAGGCGGGCGTCTTCCGCACGCAATCGGCCAGCGTGACGCTGGCGGAAGTGGCGGCGGCCGCGCGCGATCCCGCGAAACTACCGGAAGGCGTGGCGCCGGGCCTCGACGAAACGGTGACCTTCAACGGCGACAGCGAGAATTTCCCCAACGGCGCGCATGTGTGCGAAGTGGAGATCGATCCGGAGACGGGCGTGCTCGAGATCGTCCAATATGTGGCGGTGGACGATTGCGGCGTCGTGCTCAATCCCTTCATCGTGCACGGACAGGTCTATGGCGGCGTCGCGCAGGGCGTCGGCCAGGCGCTCGTGGAGAATGTGGTCTATGATGAGGAAGGCCAGCTCATCACGGCCTCCTATATGGATTACGGAATGCCGCGCGCGCATCACCTGCCCAGCATCGAGGCGCTGTTCAACGTCGTGCCCAGCAAGACGAACGAATTGGGCGTGAAGGGCGCGGGCGAAGCCGGCGCCACCGGCGCGCCGGCCGCCGTGCTCTCGGCGGTGGCGGACGCGCTGCAGGATTACGGCGTGCGCCACATCGACATGCCGCTGACGCCCGAACGCGTCTGGCGCGCGATCCACGCCTGATCGGACGAACCCCTGCAGCGCGGCGGTTCAGGCCGCGCCGATGCGCAGAAGATCGTGCAGATGGACGACGCCCACCGGCTTGCCGGCGGGATCGACCACGAAGAGCGCGCCGATCTTTCGGCTGTTCAAAGTCTGCAAGGCCTCGACGGCGAGATGGTCGGGCGCGCCCACCTGCGGGGCGCGGGTCATCACCTGCGCGACAGGCGCGCTCATCAGGTCAGGCCGCATGTGACGGCGCAGGTCGCCGTCGGTCACGATGCCCGCGAGCCTGCCTGCGGAATCGAGCACGCCCACGCAGCCGAAGCCCTTGGCTGAAATCTCCACCACCGCTTCGCCCATCAAGGCGTCCTCGCGCACCAGCGGCAGACGGTCGCCCGCATGCATCACGTCGCGCAAGAAGGTGAGCCGCGCGCCGAGCTTGCCGCCGGGATGGAACACGCGGAAATCCTGCGCGGTGAATCCCTTCGCCTCGAGCAAGGCCACGGCGAGCGCATCGCCGATGGCCAGCTGCATGGTCGTGGACGTGGTGGGCGCGAGCCGGTTGGGGCAGGCCTCCTCCGCGCGCGGCAGGCACAGGCGCACGTCGGCCTCGCGGCCCAGCGCGCTTTCCGCGCCCGACGTGATGGCGACGAGGGGAATCGCGAAGCGGCGCGAATAGGTGATGATGTCGGCCAGCTCCGCCGTTTCGCCCGACCAGGAGAGCGCGAGAATCACGTCGTCCTGCCGGATCATGCCGAGGTCGCCATGGCTGGCTTCGCCCGGATGCACGAAATAGGACGGCGTGCCCGTGGAGGCCATGGTGGCGGCGATCTTGCGCGCCACATGGCCCGACTTGCCCATGCCCGTGACGATGGTGCGCCCGGCGGCGGCGCCGATCACCTCGACGGCGCGGTCGAAGGCGCCGCCAAGCCCCTGCGCATCGGCCAAGGCCGCCTCCAGCGCCGCGACGCCTGCGCGCTCAAGGCGCAGGGTCCGCAGGGCGGAGGCGCGCGCGCTGGACGATTCGGGCGAAGGAGCTGCGGCTGAAGCTGGAGCGGAGGTCATGGCGCAATGTACACCGGCGCGCGGGCGCCGCCAACCGCAAGCCTCAACGCCGCCGCTCGACGTCGCCGCTCAACGCCGCCGCAGGAGACGCCGCACGATCTGCGCCAGCGCCTCGCTGGAGACGGGCTTCTCCAACACGTCGCAGCCGAGATGACGCGCGCCGGAGGCCTGATGGCCCGTTAGGAACAGATAAGGTTTGCCAAGGCTCGCCAGCCGCGCCGCGATGGGCAGGCTGTTGGAGGCGCCCAGATCGATGTCGAGGATCGCCAGATCGGGGCAATGCGCCTCCAGCGCGTCGAGACCCATCGCCAGATCATGGGCGAGCGTCACGCGCACAGGGCCAAGCTCGACGAGCATTTGTTCAATGTCGAGCGCGATGAGCGCGTCGTCCTCCACCACAAGCACATGAGCCGTCGTCGTGGTCTCCGCCATGTCCGGTCGCGCTTTCGTTTGTCGCTGCGGGAGAAACACTTTCATTTATTTTGCGTGGAACGTCCGTTCACTCGTGCACGTTGGCCATTCCTGCGTTCAAGTATTTTCATCAGGGACGGGACCGTGACATGCCGCAGCGCGGGATCGCCGCATGAATACGAAAGCGCCCGAGCGCGAGGCGGGCAACGCGCTGCTGGGCGCCCTGCGCGCGCAGGATTGGTCGCTGCTGCGCCCGCATCTGGAAGCGCATGCGTTCACGCGCGGCGAAACGCTTTTCCGCCAGGGCGAGCATGTGGAATTCGCCGCCTTTCCCTGCGAACGCCTTGTGGTGTCGCTGCGCGTGACGAGCGCGGACGGCCTGACCTGCGAAGCGGCCTCCATCGGGCGCGAAGGCGCGATCGGGGGCATCGTGAGCCAGGGCGCCGCGCCGGCTTTCGCCACGGCGAGCGTGCAAACGAAAGGCGCGGCCTGGCGCATCGCCGTCGCGCGCCTTGACGAGCTGAAGGCGCAAAGCGCCGCCCTGCGCGATCTGTTCGCCCGTTATGCGGACGCCCTTCTGGCGCAGGTGGCGCAGAACGCGGCCTGCAACGCGCTGCACGACGTGGAGCAGAGAACCGCCAATTGGCTGCTCGCCTTTCAGGGACGTTTCGGGGGAGCAGGTTTGGGGGCGAAGGGTTTGGGGGCGACGAGTTTGGCGGGACCCGATCTGCCCGTGACGCAGGAGGACGTCGCCATCGCGCTGGGCGTGGGCCGCCCCTACGCCAGCCGGCGCCTCAATGCGATGCGCAAGCGCGGACTCGTGGACTTGCGTCGTCGCGTGATCCGCATTCGCGAGCGCGAGGCGCTCGAGCGCGTCGCCTGCGGCTGCCGCCACGCCGTGGACGCGCATTTCGCTGCGACCATGGCCGGCCTTGCGCCGCCCGAAGAGGCGGAGTGAAGCGCGGCGTCGTCAGTCTTCCGCGCCGGTCTGGATGCGCGCCACGCGCTCGCGCGAGGAATTGCGCACGACCACGCGCGCGCCCTGCGGCACGCGGTTGAACAGGTCGATCACGTCGTGATTGAGCATGCGGATGCAGCCGGAGGACACCGACTGGCCGATGGACCAGGGCTCGTTGGTGCCATGGATGCGGTACATCGTGTCCGCGCCGTCGCGATGGAGATAGAGCGCGCGGGCGCCGAGCGGATTGTTGACGCCGCCGGGCATTCCGCCGGCCCAGGGCCTGTTCTTGGTCGGATTGTCCGCGATCATATTGGGCGTGGGCGTCCAGCCCGGCCAGGAGGCCTTGCGGCCGACGACGGCCTCGCCCTTGAATTCGTAGCCCTGCTTGCCGACGCCCACGCCATAGCGGATGGCGCGATCGGGCCCCGTCACGAGATAGAGATAACGGGCCGCGACGTCGATGACGACCACGCCCTTCGCCTCGTTGGTGGGGAAGCGAACCTCGCGCCGCAGCAGGCGCGTATCGATCTCGCTGAAATCGAGCGTGGGGACCGTATGCGGTCCGTCTTCAATCTCGCCATACATACCGGCGAATACGGGATCGACGCCGGCGGCGATGAGTTCAGCCGTCTGCTGGCCGGCGGGGACGCATGCCCCAAGCGCCGCACAAGCCGAGCCGGCGAAGAAGAATCGACGGGAGATGATGGTCATGGGCGGCTTACTCGCCCGCCTCGGCCCGTCTCGTCAAGAGGAAACGGCCGCGTTGGCGGCCAAGATGGAACGCAGGCGCGCCCTGCGGGTTCTCCCGCCATGCCCACGACCACGCCCACGTCCAAGTCCACGCACACGCCCACGCACACGCCCCCGGCGCATCCGAAAGATCCCCCAGGCGGCGGCGCCGATTTTCCCTCCCCCGCCGCCCCACAGGCCGGGCGGGGCGAGCCGGCGGCGGGCGAATGGCCTTTCGTGCGGCGCGTGCTGATCGTCATCGTCGCAGCGGCCCTGTGCTACGGCCTGTGGCTGTCTTCGAGCGCCGCGCCGCTGGTCTTCGCCGCGGTGCTGATCGCCACCCTGTTCGACTGGTTCGCCGATCTCATCGAGCGGGCGAGCGGCCTGCCGCGACGGGCGGCGCTGGCTCTGGCCGTGCTCACGACGCTTGGAGCGAGCGCGGGTTTCCTCGCCGTCTTCGGCGCGCAGGTCGTCGGGCAGATGAGCAGCGTGTTCGAACGCCTGCCGCAGGCCATCGAGGCCATCGGCGACAAGATGGGGATCATCGACGCCAATGCGGCGCTGGAGGAGGCGATCTCGGGCGGCGGAGGCGGGCGCAGCGTGCTCACCCGCGCCGCAAGCCTCGGCTATACGCTTCTGGGCGCCCTCGGCGACATGGCTCTGGTGCTCTTCGCCGCCATTTATCTCGCCGTCGATCCCTCGCTCTACCGGCGCGGGGCGGCGAAAATCTTTCCGCCGGCGCAGCATGCGCGCATCGTCGACGCGATGGACGTGACGGGCGCGGCCCTGCGCCTGTGGTTCGTCGGCCAGCTCGTCTCCATGCTCATCGTCGGCGTGACGTCCTTTTTCGCCTATCTGTGGATAGGCCTGCCCTCGCCGCTGGCGCTCGCCGTGATCGCGGCGGTCACGAATTTCGTCCCCTATGTGGGTCCGGTGATCGGGGCTGCGCCCGCCCTCGTCTTCGCGCTCACGCTCGATCTCGGCGCGCTCGCCTGGACCCTGGCGGTGGTGATCGCGCTGCAGCAGGTGGAAGGCTATCTGCTCACGCCGCTGATCCAGAGCCGCACGGTCGATCTGCCGCCCGCGCTCGCCCTGTTCGCCATCCTCGTGTTCGGCCTGCTTTTCGGACTGGCCGGCGTGCTGCTCGCCGCGCCCGCCGCCGTCGCCGCGCTGACGCTGGTGAAGAAGCTCTGGATCCGCGAGACCTTGGGCGAGCGCACCAACGTGCCGGGCGAGGACGCCGCGTGAGCCGCTCAGGGCGCCTTGTCGGCGGGCGTGGACATGTCCGCCCGCGCCACGACGAAGGCCAGCGCGCAGCAGCCCGCCAGCAGCAGGCCGCCCACCGCCAGAAAGCCCCAGGCGAGGCCGAAGGCCTGCACGATCAGCCCCATCACGATGGGCGTGAGGATGGAGGCGAGGCGATTGTTGGTGACGCGCAGGCCCACGATGGCGCCTTGCAGATTGCGCGGGGCGGCCTTCGCCTGCAGGGAGAACATGAGCGGCTGCACGAGCCCTTCCGACATGCGGCGCAGGCATTGCGCCCCCGCCAGCAGCACGAAGAGCCCGCCCAGGAAAGGCGTGAGCGCCAGCAGGACGATGGAGAAGGCGGTGAACAGGATCATCGTCCAGTGCAGGGGAAAGCGCGTGATGAAGCGGCCCACCAGCAACGAGCCCACGCCGTTGAGAATCTCCGCAAGCGAAAACATGGCGCCGATCTGCGCGCCGGCGAAGCCCAGTTCGCGCAGATAGACGATGAGAAAGGAATTCTCCGCCGCATTGGTGGCGTGGCGCGTGAAGGAGATCGCGAGCGTGAAGGCGACGGCGGGAATGAGCGCGAGTTTCAGGGAGCCCGTGTAATCGCTGAGTTTCGGCAGGATGTCGCGCCAAGTGACGCGCGCGACCAGCGTGTGGGCGGCTTGCGGATTCTCGATGCGCGAGACGACGAGAAACATGCAGGCCGACCAGCAGGACACGCCGAAAAACGACAAGGTGGGGCCTGCGAAATCCCACAACAGACCCATCAGGACGGGCGCGGCGACATTGCCGATGCGCGCGAAGAAACTGAACTTGCCGATCTTGGCCGGGTCGCCGCCCGTGGTCTGCGCGATGATCGTCTGCGCGCCGATCCACGTCATGTTGCTGGCGAAGCCGATCATCATCTGCATGACGACCATCAGCGGCAGCCAGGGCAGAAAGGGATAGAGCGCCGCCAGTAGGCCCGTGAGGCCCGTGAAGAACAGCATCACGCGGCGCGTGCCCAGCCTGTCCATCAGCGCGCCGCCATGGATGGCGAGCAGGAACGTCAGCATGGATTTCGCGCCCACCAGCAGGCCGATCTCGGCGGGCGAGGCGCCCTGCAGCACGGCCCATAGCGGCACGATGAAGGTGAGCAGCTCCGCCTGCCCCATGCTGAAAAGGCCCGACGCATAAGGCGCCGCGAGCGATTTTGTCCGGCCGCTCCGATCGCTCACCTGCACGCGTCCTCCCCTTACGGCGCCCATTGGCGGCGCTCTCTTGCGACGCTCTCTTGCGGCGCTCTCTTATGGCGCTCTCTTGCGGCGCTTGCGGGCCGCGACTCGGGCGCGATCATAGCGAGGGGCTTGCCGCGCACAACCGCCGGGCGGGGGCGGGCGCACGGCGCGCGAAGGGTCATCCGGAATTGCGTGGGCGGCGTAGAAGGCATAGACGACGTCGCAGCCCGGGGGAGCGCCGGGACCTCCGCGATTCCTCAGGAGCGCAGCGCATGACCGAGCAAGCGACGCCCGCCGGCGCCTTCATGGAACACCCCGCCCGCGCGGCCGCGCTCGAGGAATTGCACGCGCGCCCCTCCCTGCGCCTGCCCGGTGCCGCGCAGATCATGCGGCTCGTCTTCGCCTTCGACCAATCTTTCGCCGGCCGCGACGACGCGTTGATCGCCAGCCTGTGCGCGGAATCCAACCTGCCGGGGCCCGCGCAACGCGCGCGCGCCATGCGCTTCACCTGGCGCGGACTGGAGGCGCGATGGGAGCGCCACAACGAATTCGTCACCTATACGTTCATCGCCCATGACGGCGATACGGCGGGCCGTCTCGCCCAGGCGCGCGAACGCCTGCAGGGCGAACAGCCGGGCCCGCTCGTCGCCGCGCTGCGGCTCATCGTGCGCAAGGGCGAAAAGCCGGCGCCGACGGGGGACGCCTTCGCCTGCGCGTCCCTGCTGGGCGCCGAGAAAGCGGTTCTGGAGACGAGCTTCCAGACAGAGGCCGACGGGCTTGTCACGATCGCCCTCTCCTGCAGCGAATTATGGCCCGCCGAAATCGGCGCCCTCGCGCAATGGGCGCTCGAATTCGAAACCTATCGCACGCTTGCGCTGCTCGCTTTGCCCATTGCGCGGCGCGTGGGCGCCATGGTGCGCGACACCGAATTGCTGCTGGGCGGATTGACCCGCAAGCTCGCGGACCAGAAACGCGACGACGATGCGGAATCCCTCTATCGCCAGCTCACCGAGCTTGCCGGGCGCATCGAGGCGGAGACGGCGTCGAGCACCTATCGCTTCGCCGCCGCGCGCGCCTATGGCGACATCGTGCAGGACAGGCTGGCCCGGCTCGCCGAACGCCCGCTCGACGCGCGGCCGATGGTGGGCGCCTTCCTCACCACGCGCCTGACGCCCGCCTTGCGCACCTGCCAAAGCATGGAGATCGCGCTGCAGGATCTCGCGCGCCGCACCGCGCGCGCGGCGGACCTCATCCGCACGCGCATCGACCTCGACCTGTCGCGCCAGAACGTCGAATTGCTTCGCACGCTCAATCAGCGCACCAAAATGCAGATGCGCCTGCAGCAGACGGTGGAGGGCCTTTCGGTCGCCGCCGTCAGCTATTACGTGCTGGGGCTTGTGGGCTATCTCGCCAAGGGCGCCAAAGACGCCCAACTCGTCACGCAGGATCCCAGCGTCGTCGTGGCGGCGCTCATGCCGGTCGTCGTGCTCGCCATCGCTTGGGCGATCCGCCGCGTGCGGCGCGGCCATAGCGAGTGATCGGCGTCACGACGCCAGCATGAAGCCCGCGGGAATCTGCGCGCGCAGCGCCTCGCCGGCGCGCGCGCCGATGGCGGCGGCGTCGGCCCGCGCGCCCTCGTCGGCGATCTCGCGCGCATCGCTTCCGTCCGGGCGCAGAACCTGTCCGCGAAAGACCAGCCGCTCGCCGCGCACGATGGCGTGGCCCGCGATGGGCGTGCGGCAGGAGCCGTCGAGCACGTTGAGGAAGGCGCGTTCGGCGGCGAGCGCGTCGCCGGTGTCCGCGCACAGGATCGGCGCGAGAAAGGCGTGCGTCTTCGCATCGTGCGTGCGCGCGGTGATCCCCACCGCCCCCTGCCCGACGGCGGGCAGGAAGTCCTGCGTCTCCAGAACCGCCGCCGCGCAATGGGCGAGGCCGAGGCGCTTGAGCCCTGCGAGCGCGAGCAGCGTGGCGTCGAAAGCGCCTTCCTCGATGCGGCGCAGGCGCGTCTCCACATTGCCGCGCAGCAGCGACACTTCGATGTCGGGGCGCAGGCGGCGCACCTGCGCGCCGCGCCGCAGCGAAGCGGTGCCAAGACGCGCGCCGGGGCGCAGATCCTTCAGCGCCTGCGCGCTCTTGCAGATCAGCGCGTCGCGCACGTCCTCGCGCGGCAGATAGCCGGCGGCGACGATTCCATCGGGCAGAACAGTCGGCAGGTCCTTGGAGGAATGAACGGCGATGTCGATGGAGGTCTCCAGCATCGCGGCGTCGAGTTCTTTCGTGAACAGGCCCTTGCCGCCCGATTCCGACAGCGCGCGATCCTGGATCATGTCGCCGGTCGTCTTGATGACGACGATCTCGATCTCGTCTTCGCGCAGGCCATGGGCGGCGGCCAGAAGGGCGCGGGTCTGCCGCGTCTGGGCGAGCGCCAGAGGGCTGCCGCGTGTTCCGATTCTCAACGCCATTCCCATTCTTCCCCGTTAGGTCGTTTGCGCGCGGTTCAGGCGCCAGATCGCCAGATTGAGCGCGCCCGCGAAAGTCACCCACGCCAGATAAGGCGCCAGAAGCCAGGCCGCCGTCGGCTGCAAGGGCGCGAAGGCGGCGATGGTCGCCGCGATGGACAGCCAAAGCAACACCAGCTCCGCGAAAGCCAGATCCGGGCGGCGCAGGCCGAAGAAAACCGCCGACCAGCCCGCGTTCAGCCCGAGGCTGACCACATAAAGCGCAAGCTCGCGCCCGGCGCCGGCGAGCCCGGCCTCCCGCCAGACCAGCCAGCCGGCCGCGGCGTTAAGCGCGTAAAGCACCGCCCACGCCGGCCCAAAGAGCCAGTTCGGCGGCCGCCACCAAGGCTTGCCGAGGCTTTCATACCATTGGCCAGGCTTAAAAAAAGCCCCGGACAAGGCGGCCGCGACGTTCAAGCCGAGGAAGGCGGCCAGACCGGCGATCGTAACGGCGTCCATGCGCATCCTTTCGGCCGCAAGGCGCGGCGACCGCCGCTTAACAGTTGATCTTGCAGCCGCGATCAGACAACTTGACACCAACATGTGTCAACCAAATCTTCCATGGATCGACCGCCCATGAAACTGGCCTATCCCTTCGCCGCCATCGTGGGTCAGGAGGAGATGAAGCTCGCGCTCACCATCGCCGCCGTCGACCAGAGCGTGGGCGGCGTGCTCGTCTTCGGCGACCGCGGCACGGGCAAGTCCACCGCCGTGCGCGCGCTGGCCGCGCTCCTGCCCAAGCGTCTGGTGGTGGCCGGCTGCGCCTATGGCTGCGAGCCCGGCCAGGAGGCCGGCCTGTGCGGCGGCTGCGCGCCTGCGCCCGCCTCCGGCAAGACGAAAGCGGGCGCGAAAAAGCCCGCGCTGAAATCCCAGCAAGAGCCCACGCCCGTGGTCGATTTGCCGCTCGGCGCCACGGAGGACCGCGTGGTCGGCGCGCTCGACATCGAACGCGCGCTCACCGCAGGCGAGAAGGCTTTCGAGCCCGGCCTGCTGGCGCGCGCCCATGGCGGCTTCCTCTATATCGACGAAGTGAACCTGCTCGAAGATCACCTCGTCGATCTTCTGCTCGACGTCACCGCCTCGGGCGAGAACGTCGTCGAGCGCGAAGGGTTGAGCGTGCGCCACCCGGCCCGTTTCGTGCTGGTGGGCAGCGGCAATCCGGAAGAAGGCGAACTGCGCCCGCAATTGCTCGACCGCTTCGGCCTGTGCCTTGAAGTGAAGACGCCGAGAGATCTGGCGACCCGCGTGGAAGTGGTGCGCCGGCGCGAGGAATTCGAAGCCGACCGCGAAGCCTTCGTCGCCAAGTGGCGCAAGGAGGAGCAAAAGGTGCGCAGCGCCATCGCCCATGCGCGCGCCACGCTCCCGCAGGTGGAGACGTCGCCGGCCGCGCTGGAGCGGGCGGTGCAAATCTGCATGGCGCTGGGCTCGGACGGCGTACGCGGCGAGATCACCCTTATCCGCGCGGCGCGCGCCATGGCGGCGCTGGAGCGCGCGAAGGCGGTGGGCGACAAGCATCTGCGCAAGGTCGCCGTTCTCGCCCTGCGCCATCGCCTGCGCCGCGCGCCCACCGACGACATCGACACCGGCGCGCGCGTGGAGCGCGCCCTCGCCGAATTGTTCGCCGCCGCATGAGCGCGGCGATCGCGCTCGCGCTGTTCGCGCTGGATCCGGCGGGTTTCGGCGGATTGGCGTTGCGCGGACGCGCGGGGCCGGCGCGCGACGCCGCCTTGCAGGCCCTGCGCGCGCTGCTGCCGGCGGATGCGCCCGTGCGCCGCCTGCCCGGCTCCATCGACGACGCGCGGCTTCTGGGCGGCCTCGACCTCGCCGCCACGCTGGCGCTCGGACGGCCCGTCGCCATGCGCGGACTGTTGGCCGAATCCCACGGCGGTCTCATCATCGCGCCCATGGCGGAGCGCCTCAGCCCCAGTCTCGTCTCCCGCCTCGCGGCAGCCATGGACAGCGGCCAGACGCGCGCGGAACGCGATGGATTGAGTTTCGCCGCGCCCGCATCCTTCGGCCTCGTCGCGCTCGACGAAGGCGTCGAGGACGAGGCGGTCGCAGAAGCGCTGCGCGACAGGCTCGCCTTTCATCTCGCCTGCGACGCATGGGAGGACGCCATCCCCCCCGATGCGCAGACGATGGCGCGCGCGCGCGCGCTGGCCCCGCGCGTGCGGGTGGACGCCGCCCTGATCCACGATCTGGCGCAAACCGCAGAGGCCTTCGGAATCGACTCCCTGCGCGCGCTGCGACATGCGGTGCGGGCCGCGCGCGCCCATGCCGCGCTGCACGGGCGCGACGAGGCGAACGCGGAGGATGCGAAGATCGCGGCCGCGCTGGCGCTCGCCCCGCGCGCGCGCCGCATGCCCCCGCACGAGGCCGAGCCGGAAACGCCGCAAGATACGCAACAAGAGACGCAGCAAAATCCCGCGGACGAGGCGCAGCAAGAATCGCCGCAAGAACCGCAGCAAGAGCCGGCCGACGACGAACGCGAGCGCGCCGGACTGGCGCCGCGCGAGACGATGGCCGAGGCGGTGCGCG
>CAIXDD010000388.1 GCA_903918155.1 uncultured Hyphomicrobiales bacterium | reverse complement strand
GAGCAGATGATCCGCGTGGCGGCGGGCGAGCCGCTCGCCATGAAGCAGAGCGACGTGCGCCTGCGCGGCTGGGCCGTGGAAAGCCGCATCTATGCGGAAGATCCCACGCGCAATTTCCTGCCCTCCACGGGCCGGCTGGTCACCTATCGCCCGCCTGCGGAAGGCCATTGGGACGGCGTGACCGTGCGCAACGACACGGGCGTGTTCGAGGGCGGGGAAATCTCGATCTGGTACGATCCCATGATCGCCAAGCTCGTCACCCATGCGGGCGACCGGCTCGCCGCCATCGAGGCGCAGGCGCGCGCGCTCGACGGTTTCGTGATCGACGGCATCCGCCACAACATTCCCTTCCTGAGCGCGCTGATGCAGCATGAACGCTGGAAGGCCGGGCGCCTCTCCACCGGCTTCATCGCCGAGGAATTTCCCGACGGATTCGCGCCGCTGGAGGCCAAGGGCGAGATCGCCCATGCGCTCGCCTGCGTCGCCGCCGCCATCGACCATGCGCATAACGAGCGCAAGCGCCTCATCTCCGGCCAATTGCGCGCGCAGCGCCCCGTCGCCTTCGAGCGCGCGCGCGTGGCCATGCTGGGCAAGGCGCGCTACGACCTGACGCTGGACGATTCCGACGGCGTGCTGATGGCGCGCTTCGGCGACGCGAGCGCCCATGCCCATCGCCTCGAATCCGATTGGGTTCCCGGCGATCTCGTCTGGCGGGGAACCATCGACGAGACGGAGATCGCCGTGCAGGTGCGCCCGATCCTGAACGGGTTCCATCTCTCCCATGCGGGCGTGTCAGTGGAGGCGCGCGTCTATACGCAGCGCGAGGCCGAACTCGCCGCCCTCATGCCCGAAAAGATCGCCGCCGATACGTCCAAAACCCTGCTCTGCCCCATGCCCGGCCTCGTGAAGGCCATTCTCGTGAAAGAGGGGCAGGAGGCGAAGGCGGGCGAGGCGCTCGCCATCGTCGAGGCGATGAAGATGGAGAACGTGCTGCGCGCCGAACGCGACGTGACGGTGACCGCGATCCGCGCGAAGGAAGGCGACAGCCTGCCGGTGGACGCCGTCATCATGGACTTCGCCTGAGAGCGGCGCGCGCGCGCCAAACATGCTATAGCCGCGCCATGCCGCTTTATTTCGCCTATGGCTCCAATATGGACGCCGCCGCCATGCAGGCGCGCTGCCCGCGCTCGCGCCCGCTGGGGACGGGACGGCTGGCCCGCCATCGCATCTTCATCATGGCGCCGGGCTACGCCTCCATCGCCCGCGATCCCCGCCGCGACGTCCATGGCGTGATCTGGGACCTGGCGCTCGCGGACCTGCGGGCGCTCGATTCTTATGAGGGCGTCGCCGGCGGACTTTACGCGAAGGCGCAGCAACCCATCCTGCGCACGGGCGGGGGCAGCGTGCGCGCGCTCGTCTATATGGGCCGCACGCTGGCGCAAGGCGCGCCGCAGGCCGGCTATCTGGAGCAGGTTCTGGCGGCCGCGCGCTGCTGGGCCCTGCCCGCGCCCTATCTGCGCGAATTGGAGAGCCTCGCCCCCATCCGGCGCGCCGGGGAGGCGACGCAGGCCGGCGCG
>CAIXDD010000387.1 GCA_903918155.1 uncultured Hyphomicrobiales bacterium | reverse complement strand
GGCAAGCGCGCGCAATGTTTCGGCGGTGCCAAGAACCATCTCGTCATCCTGCCCGACGCCGATATGGATCAGGCGGTCGACGCGCTTCTGGGCGCGGGCTACGGATCGGCGGGCGAGCGCTGCATGGCCGTGTCGGTGGCGGTGCCCGTGGGCGAGGGAACGGCGGACGAATTGGTGCGCCGCCTCGCTCCGCGCGTCGAGGCGCTGAAGATCGGCCCCTCCACCGATTCCAGCGCGGATTTCGGCCCGCTGGTCACCCGCGCCCATCTGGAGCGCGTGCGCGATTACGTCGAGCTGGGCGTGCGCGAGGGCGCGCAGCTCGCCGTGGACGGCCGCGGCTTCCGCATGCAGGGCTATGAGGACGGCTTCTTTCTCGGCGGCTGCCTGTTCGACCGCGTGACCACGGACATGCGCATCTATCGGGAGGAGATCTTCGGCCCCGTCTTGTCCGTCGCGCGCGCCCCCGATTACGAGACGGCGCTGCGCATGTGCGACGAGCACGAATATGGCAACGGTGTTTCCGTCTTCACCCGCGACGGCGACGCGGCGCGCGATTTCTGCGCCCGCGTGCAGGTGGGCATGGTCGGCGTCAACGTGCCGATCCCCGTGCCCATCGCCTATTACACATTCGGCGGCTGGAAGCGCTCGGCCTTCGGCGACCTCAACCAGCATGGGCCGGATTCGATCCGCTTCTACACGCGCACGAAGACGGTCACCTCCCGCTGGCCGGGCGGCGTGCGCGACGGGGCGAGCTTCACGATCCCCACCATGCGCTGACGGACATGGTTGCAATCGTCGGCGGATGCCTCATCTATGGGGCCGGGGCGTCCATGGACGCTGCGAAGGGAGATGAAGATGACTGAACGGATGGATCGTCGCGGCGTTCTGGTTCGAGCCGGCGCCGCCATGGGGGCGGCCCTGGGCTCCGGTCTGGCGGGCGGCCTGCCCGGCGCGCGCGCCTTCGCGCAGGGCGCCTGGCCCAACAAGGGCATGATGCTGGTGGTGCCTTTCACGCCCGGCGGTTCGACCGACATTCTGGCGCGCATCATCGGCCAGAAATTCACCGAAGCCTGGGGACAGAGCGTGACGGTGGAGAATCGTCCCGGCGCCGGCGGCGGCGTGGGCAGCGTGCAGATCGCGCGCGCGGCGCCCGACGGCTACACGATCGGCATGGGCCATATCGGCACGCTGAGCGTGAACCCCTCGCTTTACAAGGGCATGCAATACGATCCCATCAAGAGCTTCGAACATCTGGGCATGCTCGCCAAGGTGCATAACATCATGGTCGTTCATCCCTCCCTGCCGGTGAACGACGTGAAGGAGCTGATCGCTTACGCGAAGAAGAATCCCGGCAAGCTGAATTACGGCACGGGCGGCAACGGCAGCGCGGCCCATATCGCCACCGCCGCCTTCATGGTCGCCACGGGAACCGAAATGGTGCATGTGCCCTATCGCGGCACGTCGCCGGCGGTGAACGATCTCCTGTCGGGCCAGATCCAGCTGATGATGACGGGCGGCCCTGCGGTTCTGCCGCATGTGCGCGCGGGCACGCTGCGCGCGCTGGGCACGGCGAGCCTCACGCGCCTGCCCTCGGCCAAGGACATTCCCACCATCGCGGAGGCGGGCGTGCCGGGCTTCGAGGCCTCGCAATGGTACGGCCTCGTGGCGCCGGCGGGCACGCCCGCCGACATCGTCGCCAAGCTGAACGAGCAGGTCGGCAAGGCGATGAGCGACAAGGCGATGATCGAGGCGCTCGATCGCGACGGCGCGGAGCCCTGGACCATGACGCCCGCGCAATTCCGCGCCCATATCGAGACGGAGACCAGGCGCTGGGCCGAGATCGTGGAAAAGGCGAAGATCGCCATCCAGTGATCCCGCGCCGCTGCGCGCAACGAAAAGGCCCCGCCCGGCGGGGCCTTTTTTAATGGGCGGAAAGCGCCGCGCTTATTTGCTCTTCTCGCGATCCATCACGGCTAGCATTTCGGCGAGGCGCTTCTTCACCGCCTCCGGCGCGTCGATGATGTCGGCGACGATCTTCTGCAGGTCCTCGCCCGATACGGGATTGACGTCCATCGCGCCTTTTCCGGCCTCGTCGAGGAAGCCCTTGTCCTTCATCGTGGCGTCGAAGGCCGCGCGCAGGATCTTCACGCGCTCGGCCGGCGTGCCGGGCGGGGCGAAGAAGGGGCGGCCGATGGCGGTGGGCGCCGACAGCAGGCGCAGGGCCGCCTTGTCCTGCTCATTGGCGGTCAGGTCCTGCAACAGCGGCGTGTCGGGCAGGTCGCTCGCCCGCTTGAGGCCCACCTGCGCGAGAATGTTGATCTTGCCCTCGCGCACCCAGTCGGGCTTCGTGCTCTTGTAGGAGGCCCAGGCGTTGGAGCCGCGGCCCTGAACTTCGCCGCGCTCCATGGCGAGATTCACCTCATTGCCGCCGGGATAGCCGAGGATCACCTTGAACTTCGTGCCGATGGTCTGGTTCAGCACGGTGGGATATTGCGCCGACGTGTTGTAGCCCGTCGCGCCCATGGTGGATTCGAGGCGCTGCGCGTCGGCGATGGTCTTGATGGGCGTCGCATGCCAGGTGGCGACGATATTGTTGTCGGCGATGACGTTGCCGATCCATTGGAACTCGCGCGAGTCGAACTTGATGCCGGAATCGCCGAGCGCCTGTTCGAGCGGGATCGACTGGTCGGCGATCCCCATCACGGTCCCGTCCTTCGGCGCGACGGAAAAGACGTAATTCGCCGCCACGCGGCTGCCGGCGCCCGTCATGTTGCGCGGCACGAGCGTCGGCCTGCCGGCGATATGCTCGCCCATATGGCGGGCGAGGATGCGCGCATAGGCGTCATAGCCCCCGCCCACGGTGAACCCGATCACGATGTCGATCTTCCGGCCCTTATAGAAAGGCTCCCCGCCTTCCTGGGCGCTCGCTGGCGCGAGCGCGGCCCATCCGATGGTCGATGCGCTCGTCAGGATCGCCAGCGGCGCGAGCGCCAGCGCGGCGGGGCGCGCCCGCATGCGGCGCGAAAGGCGGGAAAGTGTCGTCGTCATGCTCCTCGGCTCCTCCGGCTTTCCCGCCGCGGGCGGCGGGGCGCGACGTTTCGCGCAAGGGGACACTAAGCCCATCGACGCATCGCGCAAGCTGCGGCCCTTGAACCCCGCTCCCCGTCCCGATACAAGCGCTTTGCAAGAGCGTCCGCGTCGAGCGTCATCGGCCCCGGCCGCCCGGGAGCGAAAATGTCGCAGAAAACTCTCATCAAGCTCTCGTCCATCGAAGAGGTCGTCGCGGACGCCCGCGCGGGCCGCATGTTCATTCTGGTGGACGACGAGGACCGCGAGAACGAGGGCGATCTCGTCATTCCCGCCCAGATGGCCACCGCCGAGGCGGTCAATTTCATGGCCCGCTACGGGCGCGGGCTGATCTGCCTCACGATGACGCGCGAGCGCGTGGAGCATCTTGGGCTTCGCCTGATGACCCCGCGCAACGGCACCCGCCACCAGACCGCCTTCACCGTCTCCATCGAGGCGCGCGAAGGCGTCACCACCGGCATTTCGGCCGCCGACCGCGCCCGCACCATCGCGGTCGCCATCGATTCCGCCTCCGGCCCCGACGATCTCGTGACGCCGGGCCATGTCTTCCCCCTGCGCGCGCAGGACGGCGGCGTGCTCGTGCGCGCCGGCCATACCGAGGCGGCGGTGGACATCGCCCGGCTCGCCGGCCTCACCCCCGCCGGCGTGATCTGCGAAATCATGAACGACGACGGCACCATGGCCCGCATGCCGGACCTCATGGCCTTCGCCGCGGAGCACGGGCTGAAGATCGCCACGATCGCCGATCTCATCGCCTATCGCCGCCGCACGGAAAAGCTCATCGAATCCGTGGTGGAAAGCGCCATCGAGAGCCGGTTCGGCGGGCGGTTCGCGCTGCGGGTCTATCGCAACAAGCTGGAAGGCGCCGAACATGTGGCCCTTGTGAAGGGCGACGTGACGAGCGACGAGCCGGTGCTGGTGCGCATGCATCAGGGCAATATTCTGGCCGATTCCTTCGGCGACGTGACGCCGGGCGCCTTTTTCGGCGGCGAGAGCCGCGCGCGCGGGGGCGAGCTGGAGGCCTCCATGCGCATGATCGCGGCCGCCGGCCGCGGCGTCGTGGTGATGATCCGCGACCCCGCCCCCGACGTGATGAGCCGCGCCATCAAGGAGCGCGAGGGCGAACAGGCCAGCCGCCCCATAGCCGAGCTGAGGCAATATGGCCTCGGCGCCCAGATCCTGACCGATCTCGGCGTGAAGAAAATGATTCTCCTGTCCAACACCAAGCGCAATATCGTGAGCCTGGAGGGCTATGGCATCGAAGTGGTCGGCCAGCGCCCGATCGACCCGCCGCCGGGCCGCGGCGATTAGACGCAGCGTGCGGTTTGCGTGGCCGAATTGATCGTGTAGGACTAAAATACAAGCCCCCGCGCGCCGCGCGAGCGGGAACAGGGTCCGCGGACAAGCGGGCGGGGAAACGAAGAGGAGGAAGGACGGGCATGTCTTTCGAGCGCGCGGGAAGCGTCGTCAACGTTCATGGCGTCGATATCGAGGTCGACATCCGCGGCTCCGGAGCCCCCATCCTCATCCTGCCGAGCGAAGAAGCGTGGGAGGCCGACCTTCCCTTCATCGACGAGCTGGCCAAAACCCGCAAGGTCGTCATCGCCTATCCGCCGGGATTCGGCCGTTCCGCCCGCCCCGATTGGGTCACCCATCCCGACGATCACGCCTATGTGATGCTCGATCTGGTCGAGCGGCTGGACCTGCGCGACGCCGCGCTGGTCGGCTTTTCGCTGGGCGGCTGGATCGCGGCCGAAATGGCCACCAAGGACGATTCCCGCTTCTCGAAACTCATTCTCGTGGATGCGTTCGGCGTGAAGCTCGGCGGCCCCACGGACGTGGACATCCAGGACGTCTGGGTCCAGCATCCCGCCAAGGTGGCCGCGCTCAAATGGGCCGATCCCGAGAAGGGCGTGCGCGATTTCAGCTCCTGGCCCGACGCGGCCCTGACCATCGTCGCGCGCAATATGGAGAGCTTCGCCCGCTTCTGCTGGGAGCCCTATATGCACAATCCGAAGCTGCGGCATCGCCTGCACCGCATCGGCGTCCCCACCCATGTGATCTGGGGCGAAAAGGACGGCGTCGTGACCCCGGCGTATGGAAAGGCCTATGCAGGCCTCATTTCCGGCGCCACATTCGAGACCATCGCGGGCGCGGGGCATTTTCCCCAGGTCGAGCAGCCCGCCGCTTTCGCCAGGGCCTTGTCCGCCGCCCTGGCTTGAGCTTCACCCGACCGGCGATTTAAGGCCGCAAAGAAGGAGACAGAGACGCATGTACGCCTGGCACTTCACGGAAATGCCCTATCCGAACCTGCCGCCGCTCGACACGCTGTCCACCATGCGCGTGTCGATCCCCAGCAAGCTGTTCGATCCCAAGATCGGCGCCGATCTTTACAACCGCTATCTCGACGAGCACATGCTCGCCGACGATCTCGGCCTGAACATGCTCCTCAACGAGCATCATCAGACCGCCACCTGCATCAACACTTGCGCTCCGCTCTCCGCCGCCGTTCTCGCGCGCCAGACGAGCAAGGGCCGCATCTGCATTCTCGGCAATCCCATCGCCAACCGCGGCGACCCTATCCGCATCGCCGAGGAAATGGCGATGATCGACTGCATCTCGCGCGGTCGTCTCGACGTGGGCTTCGTGCGCGGCGTGCCCTATGAAGTTTTCGCCGCCAACAGCAATCCCACGCAGACCGTCGAGCGTCTGTGGGAGGGCATCGACCTCGTGTCCAAGGCCTGGACCTCGACCGAGGGCCCCTTCAATTTCGAAGGCAAATACACCCACAAGCGCGCCATCAATCTGTGGCCGCGTCCCTACCAGACGCCCCATCCCGCGATCTGGATCACGGGATCGAGCGATCTCGAGAACATCAAGCGCGCGGCCTCGCGCGGCTTCGTCTTCGCCACCTTCCTGCAGCCGCATGAAAAGGTGAAGTGGATGTTCGAGGGCTATCGCAGCGCCTATCAGGACACGGGCCTGCCCGGCGGCGGCGGCACGGCCTATATGCCGCTCGTCTTCACGGCGGACTCGGACGCGGAAGCCGAGCGCGGCGCGCGGGAATTGTGCTGGTATCTCGACGCGAAGGCGGAGCCGCAGTTCCGCAATCCGCCGGGCTATGTGCCGGTCGAGTTCAACGTGCAGGCCCTCAAGGGCGCCTTCACCGGCCGCACCGACGCGATGCGCAAGCAATCGCTGGAGTTCCTGAAGGATCAGGGCGTCATCATCTACGGCAAGCCCGACGACGTCGCCCAGCAGATCAAGCGCCTCTACAATCTCGTGGGCGGGTTCGACCATCTGCTGATGATGCAGCAGGCCGGCCATCTCGATCACAAGAGCACGGCGCGTTCGATGACCTTGTTCGCCAAGGAAGTCTATCCGCAGGTGAAGGATCTGCCGCGCACCCGTCCCCTCGGGGCCGTCGCCGCGGAATGATCCCGAGTAAATATGTCAGCGTCGACGGCGTGAGGACGCATTACCTGGAGGCGGGCGACGCATATCGCGGCGTCCGCCCCACGGTCCTGCTGCTTCACTCCGCCGAGTTCGGCGGCGCCGCCGAGGTCACCTGGGAATTCAACATTCCCGCTCTGGCGGAGCGCTATCACGTTCTGGCGCCCGACCATCTGGGCTTCGGACGCACCGAGAAGATTTTCGATTTCGGCAATCAGTTCGAGCGCCGCATCCGCCACATCCGCCGCTTCATCGAGATCATGGACGTGGGCGGCGTGCATGTGATGGGCTCGTCCATGTCGGGCGGGCTCAGCCTGACGGTTGCCGCGCGCCCGCGGCCCGACTGGCCGCTCGTGTCGCTCGTGTGCTGTTCGGGCGGCGGCGACGCGCCCGACAACGAGGCGCGCAAGGTGCTCAATTCCTTCGACGGCACGAAGGAGCATATGCGCCGCATCGTGGACATGATGTTCACCGACAAGCGATGGCAAGCCGACGAGGCCTATATCAAGCGGCGCTGGGAGCTTGCGACGCTGCCGGGCGCATGGGAGGCGACGGCGGCCGCGCGCTTCAAGGCGCCCTTCCGCGACGCCGCGCGCAACCGCGCCGAGCGCGACAACATCGCCTATGAGCGCATCGGCGTGCCCGCGCTCGTTTTCGCGGGACGGTTCGATCCGCTGCGCGAGCCGGGCTATACGGACGGCTTCGTGCCGAAAATTCCGAAGGCGCAATTGCACGTCTTCGAAAAGGCGGCCCATATGGGCAATATCGAATGCGCGGCGGAATTCAACGCCCGCACGCTGAAATTTCTCGCCGAGGTCGACGGAGCCTGAAGGCTTCTCGCAGGCGAGCGGAGACCAGTCACGTGAACACGACAGCGTCGACCACCGTCGAGATGCGGCTTCATGCCATTCGCTACGCCGCGCAGGACACGCATCTCTACGAATTCCGCCGCCTCGACGGCGCGCCGCTGCCCGGCGTCGAGCCCGGCGCCCATATCGACCTGCATTTGCCTAATGGCATGATGCGGCAATATTCGCTCTGCACGGCCGATGGCGATCCGCGCGCCTATGTGGTGGGCGTGAAGCGCGACCGCGCCAGCCGCGGCGGCTCCCGCTACATCCACGAATATCTCCAGGTCGGCGAGATCCTGCAGGTCGGCGGGCCGCGCAACAATTTCCCCCTCAAGGACGACGCCGGCCACAGCGTGCTGATCGCCGGCGGAATCGGCGTCACGCCGATCTGGTGCATGGCGCAACGCCTGCTGAAACTCGGGCGCTCCTTCGAGCTGCATTACGCCTGCCGCACGCGCAAGGAGGCCGCCTTCCTCGAAGAGCTTGCGGCGCTGCCGCAGGCGAAGCTGCATTTCGACGACGAGGCGGGCGGGTTCCTCGACCTTGCGCCTGTCGTGGCGCAGGCGCCGGCGGGCGCGCATTTTTATTGCTGCGGCCCGCTGCCCATGCTCGCCGGCTATGAGGCGGCGACGAAGGCCCTGCCGCCCGGGCAGGTCCATGTGGAATATTTCTCCGCTAAGGAGGAGGCCGCCACGGGCGGCGGCTATGTGGTGGAATTGCGCCGCTCCGGCCGCGAATTCCCCATCCCGGAAGGGCGCACCATCCTTCAGGTGCTGCGCGACGCCGGCGTGGACGTGCCCTATTCCTGCGAGGAAGGCGTGTGCGGCGCCTGCGAGACGCAGGTCGTCTCCGGCGAAGTCGATCACCGCGACAATATCCTCACCGAAAAAGAGCGGCTGGAGAGCAAGACCATCATGGTCTGCTGTTCAGGCTCGAAAAGCCCGCGCCTCGTGCTGGATCTCTGAGCCGGACGCGGGCGGCGTTCAGCCGCCCCAGTTGGGATCCCGCGCCACGTCCTCGTCATGTTCGCCCAGCGCGGGCGCGGGACGGGCGGCGGCCATTTTCTCTCCGTCCATCACCAGCGGCGAACGCACGCCCGGCGTCCAGCCCGCCTTCGCGCGCGGATTGTCGATGGCCAGCCGCATGCCGCGCGCGACGATTTGGGGATCGGCGAAGACGTCTCCCACGGAATTGATCGGCCCCGCCGGCACGCCCAGCCCATCCAGCGCGGGCAGCAATTGCGCGCGGGTGAATCGGCGGAAGAGCGGATGGAACACGGCGTTGAACGCATCGCGGTTACGCACGCGGTCCTTGTTGGCGAGGAAGCGCGGATCGTCGGCGAGGTCGGCCGCGCCCAGCGCCTCGCATAATTTGCGATATTGCCCGTCATTGCCCGTCGCCACGATCACGTCGCCGTCGGCGACGGGGAAAACGTCATAGGGCGCGATATTGGGATGGGCGTTGCCCATGCGGACGGGTTCGCCGCCCGTGGCGAGATGGTTGAGCGCCTGATTGGCCAGAACGGCGGCCATGGAATCGAGCAGCGCGCAATCGATGAAGGCGCCTTCGCCCGTTCTCGCGCGCGCCAGCAGCGCGGCCTGGATGGCGTTGGCGGCGTAGAGCCCGGTGAACATGTCGACCACGGCGACGCCCGCCTTGGTCGGGGGGCCGTCCTTCTGGCCGGTGAGATGCATGAGGCCGCCCATGCCCTGCAGCAGGAAGTCATAGCCCGCGCGCTGCGCATAGGGGCCGTCCTGCCCGAAGCCGGTGATGGAGCAATAGACGATGCGCGGATTGATCGCCTTCACGCTCTCGTAATCGAGCCCGTATTTCGCCAGCCCGCCCACTTTGAAATTTTCGATCAGCACGTCGGCATGGGCGACGAGCCGGCGCACCCGCGCGCGGCCCTCCTCGCTTTCGAAATCCGCCGTCACCCCGCGCTTGCCGCGATTGCAGGCGTGGTAATAGGCCGCGCCCAGATCGCCGCCGTCGGCGGCTTCGATGAAGGGCGGCCCCCATTGGCGCGTGTCGTCGCCTGCGCCTGCGCGCTCCACTTTCACCACGTCCGCGCCGAGATCGGCGAGCAATTGCCCGCACCACGGCCCTGCGAGGATGCGGGCGAGTTCAAGCACGCGGACGCCGGCGAGCGGAGCGCTCATTGTGTCCCTTCCCGCGCGCGCGCTCAGAAAAAGGCCTGCAGGCCGGTTTGCGCGCGCCCCAGAATGAGCGCGTGAATGTCATGCGTGCCCTCGTAGGTGTTCACCGTCTCGAGGTTCTGCGCATGGCGCATCACATGATATTCCTCATGCGTGCCGTTGCCGCCATGCATGTCGCGCGCGAGGCGGGCGATGTCGAGCGCCTTGCCGCAATTGTTGCGTTTGATGAGGGAGATCATCTCCGGCGCGGCGCGGCCTTCGTCCATCAGGCGGCCCACGCGCAGCGCCGCCTGCAGGCCCAGCGCGATTTCCGTCTGCATGTCGGCGAGCTTTTTCTGCACGAGCTGGGTCGCGGCGAGCGGGCGGCCGAATTGCTTGCGGTCGAGCGTGTATTGGCGCGCGCGCAGCCAGCAATCCTCCGCGGCGCCCATCGTGCCCCAGCCGATGCCGTAGCGCGCGCTGTTGAGGCAGGAGAAGGGGCCCTTGAGGCCGGCGACGCCGGGCAGCAGCGCATCCTCCGCCACGACCACGCCGTCCATCACGATCTCGCCGGTGATGGAGGCGCGCAGGGACAGCTTGCCCTCGATCTTCGGCGCCGAGAGGCCTTTGAGTCCCTTGTCGAGCACGAAGCCCTTGATGGCGCCCTCATGGGCGTCCGACTTCGCCCAGACGACGAAGACGTCGGCGATGGGGGAATTGGAGATCCACATTTTCGAGCCGGTGAGGCGATAGCCGTCGGAGACTTTCTCCGCGCGCGTCTTCATGCCCGCCGGATCGGAGCCGGCGTCGGGCTCGGTGAGGCCGAAACAGCCGATGAGTTCGCCCGTGGCGAGCCTTGGCAGATATTTGCGCTTCTGGTCAGGCGTGCCGAACGCGTTGATCGGATGCATGACGAGGGAGGATTGCACGCTCAGCATCGAGCGATAGCCTGAATCCACGCGCTCCACCTCGCGCGCCACGAGCCCATAAGCGACATAGGAGGCGCCGGCGGCGCCATAATCCTCGGGCAGCGTGACGCCAAGCAGGCCGAGCGCGCCCATTTCGCGGAAGATCTCGGGGTCGGTCGTCTCATGCCGATAGGCTTCGATCACGCGGGGCAGAAGCTTGTCCTGCGCATAGGCGCGGGCGGCGTCGGCGATCAGGCGTTCGTCTTCGGTGAGCTGGTCGGCCAGCAGGAACGGATCGTCCCAGGCGAAGGCGGCGCTTGCGCTCTTGGCGCTGTCCTTGGCGTTCGGCATGTCATCCTCCAGAGGCCCTTCTGGTATGGCCTCCCCGACGCGCTGGCAAGTGAGTCGCGCGTGACCCGCAAGCGACTGGAAAAGCCGCCCGAAAAGGCGAGGCTTGAACCGCGCGCCCGCCTTCGTCACATTAGCGGCATGGCCATGTCGCATGATCCCCTCCGCCCCCTCGACGCCAATGCGCTGGCGTCGATGAGCGAGCGCTCGCGCGAGATTTTCCGCCGCGTGGTGGAATCCTATCTGGAGACGGGCGATCCGGTGGGCTCGCGGCATCTGTCGCGCGTGCTGCCCATGACCCTGTCGCCGGCCTCCGTGCGCAATGTGATGCAGGATCTCGAGGAATCGGGCCTCATCTTCGCGCCGCACACTTCGGCGGGCCGCCTGCCGACCGAGCTGGGCCTGCGCTTCTTCGTCGACGCCATGCTGGAGATCGGCGATCCCACGGTGGAGGAGCGCGCCGCCATCGAGGCGCAGGTGAAGGCGGCCTCCACGGGCCAGTCGCTCGACGGCGTGCTGGCGGAGGCCTCCGCCCTTCTGTCGGGCCTCACGCGCGGCGCGGGCGTGGTGCTCTCCACCAAGGAGAATGCCAAGTTCAAGCAGATCGAATTCGTCCGGCTTGAGCCGGAGCGCGCATTGGCGGTTCTGGTGGCCGAAAACGGCTCGATCGAGAACCGCGTCCTGCCGATTTCCCGCGACCTGCCGCAATCGGCGCTGGCGGAGGCGGCCAATTATCTCAACGCCCGCATCCGTGGGCGCACGCTGGTGGACCTGCGCGCCGATATCGAAGCCTCCCGGCGGGCCGCCGAATCCGAGCTGGGCGAGCTGGCCGCGCGGCTGGTGGACGCGGGCCTTGCGAGCTGGACGGGCCCGGACGCGGAGACCCAGCAATTGATCGTGCGCGGCCAGGCCAATCTTCTCGAAGACCTGCGGGCGGCGGAGGATCTTGAGCGCATCCGCCTTCTGTTCGCCGATCTGGAGACCAAGAAAGAGGTGATCGACCTTCTGGCGCGGGCGGAGACCGGGGAGGGCGTGCGCATTTTCATCGGTTCGGAGAACAAGCTGTTCTCCCTGTCCGGCTCCTCCATGATCGCCGCGCCCTTCCGCGACGCCTCCCAGAAGATCGTGGGCGTGCTGGGCGTCATCGGCCCCACCCGGCTCAATTACGCCCGCATCGTGCCCATGGTGGATTACACCGCCAAAGTCGTGTCGCGGCTCATGCGCGGGGAAGGCTAGGGCCCCGCCGGCGGCCGGCCGCCGTCGGGCGGGGCGCGGCGCGGCGGGCGTTCTTTGCCCGCGCGCCCCTTCCCTGCGGGGGCTGGCGCTGCTATCTCCGCCTGATGAGCGCGCATCCCATCGACAAAATCCGCAATTTCTCGATCGTCGCCCACATCGACCACGG
>CAIXDD010000386.1 GCA_903918155.1 uncultured Hyphomicrobiales bacterium | reverse complement strand
GGGCTCGCCGCCGCCGGCGTCGTGGCGCCCGACGCGATCTTCCGCGATCCGCGCGCGGCCCTGCGGCGCGGGATGGAGGGCTATCGCGCCGGCGATTTCGTCGCCTCTGTCTCCGCGCTCAAATACGCCGCCGACGGCGGCCAGCCGCTCGCCCGCTGGAAGCTGGGTCAGATGTACGCCCATGGCGACGGCGTGCCGCACGACGACTACAAGGCGTTCCAATATTTCTCCCAGATCGTGTCCGCCTATGACGAGGACACGGCCGATCCGCGCGAGACGCAGGTCGTCTCCAGCGCCTTCGTCTCGGTGGGCGTCTACAGCCTCAACGGCATCGCCAACACCAGCGTGAAGCGCAATCCGCAGCGCGCGCTCGAGATGTTCCATTACGCGGCGACCAATTTCGGCGACGCCAGCGCCCAATATAATCTCGCCCGCATGTATCTCGACGGCAATGGCGTGCCGCGCAACGCCCGTCAGGCGGTGCCCTGGCTCAATTACGCCGCCGACAAGAACCACGCCGAGGCGCAGGCGCTTCTGGGCGACATCCTGTTCAGCGGCGCCGCCGGCATGCCGATCCGCCGGTCGCTCGGGCTCATGTATCTCACCCTCGCGCGCGAGGCGGCGAGCGACGAGGCCCGCCATCGCTGGATCGTGGACTTGCACGAAAAGGCCGTGAGCCTGGCCTCCGACGCCGACAAGCAGATGGCCCATGTCGAATTGGGCCACCATCTGAACCGCCGCGCCCGCTAGGGCCGGCGTCAGGCCGGCGGCAGCGCCGCGAGCCGCAACCGCCAGCGATAGAAATCCGCATAGGCCGCGCCAGCGGGATGGGCGACCGCGCGGCGCATGAGCGCCTGCGCCTGCGGGCTTTGGCGCGCAATGGCCGCGAGCGCCTGGTCGTGAACCTCAAAAAATGCTTTTAATTCTTTGTCTTGCACGCCTTTGTTCGCGTGAAGCGCGAAGATCGGCTCGCCCTCCGGGCCCCAGGGGCCGAGCCCGACGAAGACCTGATCCGTCGCCTGCGCGGCGACGCCCGCCCCGGCGAGCGCCGGCAGGTCGCAGATCTCCGTGAGCGCGGCCAGCCGCGCGGCGGCGGCCACCGGCTCGCCCCGGATGGCGTAATCGAAGCGCTGCGGCCCGCCCATGTCGCCCACCAGCGCCCGGCCCGAGGCGAGGCCGACGCCGATGCGAATATGGGCGTGGCTCTCGCCGCGCCGGGCGCTGTCGAGCGCCACGAAGGCCTCCGCGCGGGCGAAGGCGCGGGTGAGCGCGAAGGCGGTCTCGCAGGCGCGCTCGGCGTGGCGCGGCTCAGGCAGGGGCGCGTTCCAGAAGACGACCAGGCCGAAATCGTCCTGCCGGGCGATGGTCCCGCCATGGGCGAGGGCGGTGGCCGCCAGCGGGGATTGCAGCGCGCGCACGAGGGCGACGGCCTCTTCGGGCGCGAGCCGGGCCAGCCGCCGGTCGAGGCCATGCAGGACGCAGCACAGCACGCTCGTCTCGATGCGCTTGCCGTCGAGGCCCACGATTGCGGGCGCCGCCGCCACGTCCTCCACCAGCGCGGGGGCGAGCGCCCCGCGAAAAGCCTCGCGGATGAAGCGGCGGTCGCGGTTCGCGCGCCGCCGCGCCAAAAGCGCGCCCAGCCCCCAGACGCCGGTGAGCGCAAGCCCGGGGATGGCCGGGTCGAACAGAAGCTCCAGCCGCTGGAACAGGAGCCAGCTCGTCTGGCCCGCCAGCGCGAGAGCGACCAGCAGCACGAGCGCGGCCTCCAGCGCGCGCAGGCGCGACGCGCAGAAGGCGACGAGGGCGCCGAGCAGGAGAATGGCGAGCGCCTCGGCCTGCGCGGCCCAGGCCGGCCGGGAGAGGCGCGACGCGCCGAGCAGGTG
>CAIXDD010000385.1 GCA_903918155.1 uncultured Hyphomicrobiales bacterium | reverse complement strand
CGGCCTCGTCCACGGCGGCGGGCGGCGAGGCCGCCACAGGCGCGCGTCCTCCGCTCATGCCGCATCCTGCGAGCGCGAGCGCCCCGCCTCCGACGCTGAGGGCGCGCGCATTCCGTAGCCACCCCTGAAGCCAGACGGACATCGACGCGCCCCAAACCAAGCCCTTGCTTGAGCTAACGTAACGGAAGCAAGGCCTAGGTCAAGCCGGACCACGCATGCGCAGGCTTGGCTGCGGGTCATTGTTTCTTGGCGCCGAAAGCGCCGGTCACGAGGATCTTCTGGCTGCCGTTATGCGCGGCGACCGCCAGCGCGCCCGCCGCCTCCGCCGCCTGCGGCCCGAAAAAGCCGCCCTGCAGCGAGCTGGAGGTCGAATACCATTCGGGATTGGATTGGGTCTCGACAATGCTGGTCGTGCCGGAGAAGCCGGACCCGGCGATGGTGCCCTTGAACGACAGGAGATAGCTCGCCTGCGCCGTGGACGTGGGAGTATAAGTGTAGATGTTCGTGATCTGGCCGTTCACTTTGTTCGCGCTGAAATCCACGCTCAATTTCGCCTGACCCGACATTTGCCGCGACGTGAAGGTCGAAGAATTGTTCTGCGCGCGCTGCTCGACGCCCTCGAACCCGCCCGCGTAAGTCGCCTCGCCGGACGTCGGCATGTCGGTGGTCTTCGCGCCGCCGAACAAGGCGAAGACATAGCGCGCCGTGTCGCCCGCGCTTCCCATGGCCCGCGGGCGCAATTCGCCGACGCCGACATAGGAATAGACGAGGCTCGACGCGCCGAGGCTGAGATCGAGATCCTTGCCGGGCGCATTCGTGAATTTGACGGAATCGCCGGACGGCGTCCCGTCGATCTCCGCCGGACGTTCGGCCGAACCGCGATAGGACGAGCCATTGCTGTCCATCCGCTTGCTTGTGGCGTTGGAGAAGCCGCCGGCGCCGGCGACGGTGACGGCGACCTGCTGGTTGTTCGACGCGTCAGGCGCGCCGACGGCGGTGCTGACGACCAGCGGATCGGGCCCTGTCAGAACGGAGAACGTCGTCATTTGAGCGCCGCTGTTCGTCACGGTCCGCGTCAGCACGCCTTGCGACGTGAACGTACCGGAGAACAGCGAAAAGCCTTTCGGGCCCGAGGACGTCGTGTGCGATCCGCTCGCGTCAGGGGCTTTCGCCGTAGGCGCCGTGAAACAGCCGCCCAGCGGCAGGCTGACGCAACACACGCACGCAAACGCTGCGCGACGCGCCGAAACTCGCGGCGAGGAAAACATGAAAGCCTCTAAAAAACGAACGCATGAAAACAACTTCCCTTAAGGCTACCGCAAGGTCGTGCGAAGGCAATCGCAATCACGGCGGCGAAAACGGCCGCGTTGACCTTACGAGAGAAAAGCCGCGCGTCTGGTGAAGCCGCAGTTAACGCGCGCAGGCTTTCGCCGGCCGGCGCGCCGCTCGCCTTGCTTGCGCGCGCGCGATGGGAAATGCTGACGCGCGAAGGAGACCGCATGCAAGAGCCGCCGCAAGATCCGCCGCAAGACGAACAGCGGGACCCGCCGCCCTGCGCAGACGCATCGCGCGTGATCCGCGTGCGCGTGCGCGGGCGCGTGCAAGGCGTGGGCTATCGCGCCTGGACTCACGCCCATGCGCAGGCCCTCGGCCTGCGCGGCTTCGTGCGCAATCGTCGCGACGGCGACGTGGAGGCGGTGTTCGCCGGAACGGCGGATGCGGTGGCGGCCATGGCGGAAAGTCTGCTGCGCGGCCCGCCCCGCAGCGCGGTCAACGGCGTCGAGATCGCGGAAGCCGACGAGAGCGCGCTCGCGCCAGCCTTCGGCGCGCCCTTCGTGATCCTGCCCACCGCCTGACGCAGACGCCCGCGACGCATCGCGCCAAAAGAAAAGGCCCGCGCGAGGCGGGCCTTTGGTAGGTTTGGGACTGTCGGCTCAGGCCGCTTCGGCGTCCGACTGCGAGGGGCCGGAATCCTTGCCCTTGGCGGAGACGTCGCGGTCCACGAATTCGATGACCGCCATCGGCGCATTGTCGCCGAAGCGGAAGCCCGCCTTCAGCACGCGCGTATAGCCGCCGTTGCGCTCCTTGTAGCGGGGGCCGAGCACGTCGAAGAGCTTCTTGACGATCTGGACGTCCTTGATCTGCGCGATCGCCTGACGGCGCGCATGCAGGTCGCCGCGCTTGCCCAGCGTCACGAGCTTCTCGACGACGGGACGCAGGTCCTTCGCCTTCGGCAGCGTGGTGACGATCTGTTCGTGCTTGATGAGCGCGACGCACATATTCGCGAACATCGCCTTGCGGTGTTCGGCGGTGCGGTTGAAGCGGCGCTTCTTGTGACCGTGATACATGGCTGTCTCCTTTGTTTTTCCGGCCGCCGTGCCAAGGGTCGGCCGTCCTGGTTAGGGCCTCTCCCTCTGCGGGGAGAGGCTGTCGTTTTTGGCCTAGTAATGTTCCTCGAAGCGCTTGGCCAGCTCTTCGATGTTCTCCGGCGGCCAGCCGGGCACTTCCATGCCCAGATG
>CAIXDD010000384.1 GCA_903918155.1 uncultured Hyphomicrobiales bacterium | reverse complement strand
CGGCTAAAACCGGCTTTACGCTGGCGCAATGCCTTCCTTGGCCACGGCGTCGGTCATGAACTGGGCGCGGGCCAGCGCCGCGAACTTGCCGTTCAGGGCAACCAATTCTTCAAAATTGCCCGTTTCCACGACCGCGCCCTGATCGAACACGAAAATGCGATCCGCGTTGCGAATCGTGGCGAGGCGATGGGCGATCACGAATGTGGTGCGTCCCTTGGTCGCCGCATCGAGCGCGGCTTGCAGCAGGCGTTCGGTGGTGGCGTCGAGCGCGCTGGTCGCCTCGTCGAAAATGAGGATCGGCGGATCTTTCAGAAGCGCGCGGGCGATGGAGACGCGCTGGCGCTCGCCGCCCGATAGCGTGCGGCCGCGTTCGCCGACGATCGTGGCGAGGCCGTCGGGCTGGCGCGCGATGAAATCGGCCGCCTGCGCGCGCGCGAGCGCGGTGGCGATCTCCTCCTCGCTCGCATCGGGCTTGCCCACGCGCAGATTCTCCTCGACGGAGCGGGCGAACAGCATCGGCTCCTGAAACACCACGCCGATGTTGCGGCGAAGCGAGAGCAGGGTCATGTCGCGAATGTCCACGCCGTCGATCAGGATGCGCCCGCCATTGGGATCGAAGACGCGGTGCAGGAGGCCAAGCGTCGTCGACTTGCCCGAGCCCGTCGCGCCCACCAGCGCCACGGTCTGGCCCGGCTCGACGACGAAGGACACGTCGGTGACGGCGTTGCGGCGCGCGTCATAGGAGAAGGTGACGTTTTCAAACGCCACGCGCCCGGTGAGGCGGCCGACGTCGCGCGCCTCGGGCGAATCGGCCACGCCGGGGCGCGAATCGAGCACGTCGAAATATTCGCGCAGTTTGGGCGCGAGCATGAAGAGCCAATTGGCGAAAGTGACCGTGGCTTCGAGCTTGCCGACGAGCAGGGCGGCGAAATTCATGAAGGTCACGATCTCGCCGATGGTGGCGAGCCCCTGCATGAAGAGCCAGGTGCCGAGCAGGAAGACGGCGAGGATGGTCAGCGTCGCGGAGGCGCGCGTGGCCACCGCCGCCACCGCCCACCACGAGAGCACCGGCATCTGCGCGCGCAGCAGCGCGTCGGAGATGCGGCGCATGGAGATGGCCTCCGCCTCCACGCGCGTGAAGCTTTGGATGATGGCGATATTGCCGAGCGCGTCGGAGGCGCGTTCCGCAAGGTCGGTGTGATAGGTCTCTACCTTGCCCTGCAGGCTTTCCGTGTGGTGGAACACGAAGGCGGTGATCGCGCCGAAGACTAAGACGAGCACGACGAGCAACGCGCCCAGCCGCCAGTTCAGGAACATCGTCGCGGGCAGGAGAACGAACAGCGAGACGAAGGACGCGCAATGTTCGCGGAAGAAGGACAGCCAGACGCTCGACATGCCGCCGGAGCCGTCGAGCATGGTCTTCAGCAAGCGCCCCGAATGGACGCCGGTGTGGAAGCCCAGCGGCAGATGCAGCACATGTTCGAAGAATTCCGCCATCACCACGAGGCGGCGGCGATGGGACAGGCGGTCGGCGTGCAGCGCCACAAGCACGGCGGCGGCGATGGTGAACAGGCCGAAGCCGATCCACGCCCAGATGAGGTTCGACAATTGGCCCCAGGTGACGGCGGAGGGATCGCCGGCCGAGCGCGTGAGCGCGTCGATGATCCGGCCAAACAGCACAGGCTCGGCGAATTGCGCGACCGCGAGCGCCAGATTGGCGGCCACGAGGGCGCCCGCCAGGCGCCGCTCGGCCCCCAGCATCGACAGGACGCGGAAATAGATGCGCAGGATCGCCATGGGCCTTCAGTCGAGCCTTCCGTGCTCGCCGGATTCCCGGCGCAAGGCTCGGTATAGTGGAGGGCGGCGCGCCGCGCCAGCCGCCGGCAGTCGTTCCCAACCCGCCTTCCCAAGCCGCCGTCCCAAGCCTGCCTTCCCAAGCCGTCGCGGAGCGATCGCCCCTGGCGCCCATTCGCCGAATGACTGGCCGGCTCGCCCTTGGCGCGGGGCGCGCGCAGGGCTAAACCCTTTCCTGCGCCCGCGCCCAGCGCCGCGCCCACACGTTTCCGGGGATCGCGCCCATGAACAAGGTTTATCCTGACGCCCGCTCGGCCATCGCCGACGTCATCAAGGACGGCATGACGATCATGTCCGGCGGCTTCGGCCTCTGCGGCATTCCAGAAATTCTGGCCGAGGCCATTCTGGAGTCCGGGGCGAAGGACCTCACCGTCATCTCCAACAATGCGGGCGTGGACGGCATCGGCCTCGGCAAGCTGCTGGCGACGCGGCAGATCCGCAAGATGATTTCGTCCTATGTGGGCGAGAACAAGATTTTCGCGCAGCAATATCTCGCCGGCGAGCTGGAGCTGGAGTTCACCCCGCAGGGCACGCTGTCCGAGCGCATCCGCGCGGGCGGGGCCGGCATTCCCGCTTTCTTCACCAAGACAGGCGTGGGCACGATCATCGCCGAAGGCAAGGACGTGCGCGAATTCGACGGCGAGACCTATGTCATGGAGCGCGCGCTCGTCGCCGACCTGGCCATCGTGCACGCCTGGAAGGGCGATACGGAAGGCAATCTCGTCTATCGAAAGACCGCGCGCAATTTCAATCCCATGATGGCGACGGCGGGCAAGGTCACCATCGCCGAGGTGGAGATTCTCGCGCCCGCAGGCTCCATCGATCCCGATCATGTCCACACGCCGGGCGTCTATGTGAACCGCATCGTTCATACGCCCGACGCGCCCAAGCGCGTCGAATTCCGCACCACCCGGCCGCGCGCCTGAACCGCAGGAGATCCCTATGCCCTGGACCCGCGAACAGATGGCCGCCCGCGCCGCCAAGGAGCTGCAGGACGGCTTTTACGTCAATCTCGGCATCGGCATTCCCACGCTCGTGTCGAATTTCATCCCGCAGGGAATCACGGTTCAATTGCAGAGCGAGAACGGCATGCTCGGCATGGGCCCCTTTCCCTATGAGGGCGAGGAAGACCCCGATCTCATCAACGCCGGCAAGCAGACCGTCACGGAATTGCCCACGACGAGCTATTTTTCGAGCGCCGATTCCTTCGCCATGATCCGCGGCGGACATATCGACCTGTCCATCCTCGGCGCCATGCAGGTGGCCCAGAACGGCGATCTCGCCAATTGGATGATCCCCGGCAAGATGGTGAAGGGCATGGGCGGCGCGATGGACCTCGTCGCCGGCGTGAAGAAGGTCGTCGTGGTGATGGAGCATGTCGCCAAGGACGGGCCGAAACTGCTCGAACGCTGCACGCTGCCGCTCACGGGGGCGGGCGTGGTGGATATGGTCATCACGGATCTGGGCGTGTTCAAGGTCGATCAGAAGGGCCATGACGGGCTGACGCTGATCGAACTGGCCGACGGCGTGAGCCTTGAGGAGATCCGCGCCAAGACGCAGGCCCCCTTCAAGGTCGCCCCCGGACTCGCCTGAGGCCGCGCGCGCCGCGTTTTCGTGATGGAAAAGACGCGGCTTCGCCACTAGCATCCGCCCGGAAAATCACCGGGAGGAAAGCATGTCCTATCTTGGAATGACGACGCGCATGGTCTCGTTCGCCGGCCATGGCGGGGCGAGCGGCGAGGCCTATTACGCCGCCCCCGACGCCGCGCAGGCTCTGGGCGGAATCGTGCTCGTCCATCACATGCCGGGTTGGGACGACTGGACGCAGGAAGCCGCGCGCAAGCTCGCGCATTTCGGCTTCGCCTGCATCGCGCCGCATCTTTATTTCCGCGAAGGCCCCGGCTCGCCCGACGATCTGGCCGCGCGCGCGCGCACGAAAGGCGGCGTCGCCGACGATCAGGTGATGGGCGACGTGAAGGGCTGCATGGATTTCCTGCGCGCGCAGGCGCGCTCCAACGGCAAGGTGGCGGTGATGGGCTTCTGCTCGGGCGGCCGCCACGCCTATCTCGCCGGCTGCACGCTGCCGGGGCTCGACGCGGTGGTGGATTGCTGGGGCGGCAATGTCGTGGTGGACGATCCCGCCGATCTCACGCCCGCCCGCCCCGTCGCGCCCATCGACCTGACGAAACATCTCGCCGCGCCGCTGATCGGCGTGTTCGGCAATGACGACCAGCGCCCGAGCCCCGCGCAGGTGGACCGCACCGAACAGACGCTGAAGCAATTGGGCAAGGCTTACGAATTCCATCGCTACGACGGCGCGGGCCATGGCTTTTTCGCGGCTGAGCGTCCCGGCTATCGCGCGGAACAGGCGACCGACGCGTGGAGGAAAGTCTGCGCGTTTCTCGACAAGACGATCGGGCCGCGCGCCCGCGCAAGCTGAAGGAGGCCGGCGCCATGTGCTCCTATATCACCGAGAGGGTCGCGCTGTCGGGCAGCGCGAAGGGGGGAACGGATTGGCGGCGCGTGGACGCCGCCCATGTCTATTTCGACCATCCGTTCGATGCGCCGCTCGATCATGCGCTCGGCCTCGACATTCTGAGCGAGGCGGACGGCGGGCGCGAGCGCATCGCGCTTGAATTGAGCGCGGAGTCAGCGCGCGCGCTGGCGCAGGCCATTCTTGCAGCGCTCGCGCGCGGGGAGGCGGAGCATGGCGCGCAGGCCTCCGCCGATCAGGCGTCGATCCCGCATTATTGATCGGATAATTTCTGCTCGCGGACGCCCAAAACGTCCGCGAGACGCATTTTCGCCGAACCCGGCGCCAGCGGCTTCTGCTGGCTTTCATGGGGCGCCCATCCCGACAGCCAGACGAGTTCGATGGTCGCGCGCACGCGCCCGTCCGCATCGGAGAAGCGCTGCGCATAAATCTCCGCCGCGCGCAGAAAGACCGCGCGGCGCGTGGGCTTGCGCAAGCGATGGACGAGCGGATTCGTCGCGCCCATCGCGCGCAGGTCGGCCATGAGGCGGAACATGTCGGCGTAGCGGATCGTCACCGCGTCCAGGTCGCTGACGGGAAGCGCAAGGCCCGCGCGCTGCAACAGGGCGCCAAGGTCGCGCACGTCCGCGAAGGGGGCGACGCGCGGCGAGGCGCCGCCGGTGATCTCCTCTTCCGCCTGCGCCAGCGAAAAGCGCAATTCCTCAAGCGTGCGCCCGCCCGGCAGGCAGGCGAGAAACAGGCCGTCGGGCGCCAGCGCGCGCCGCGCCTGCGCCAGCGCGCCGGGCAGATCATTGACCAGATGCAGCGAGAGGGCGGAGACGACGAGATCGAAACTCGCGGGCGCGAAGGGCAGGGCCTCCTCGTCGCCCGTCTGAACGGCCATTCCCGGCTCCGTCGCTTCGGCGAGCGGCGCCAGCCGCGTCACCGCGCGGGCTGGCCCGGCTGGCGCGCCTTGCGTCAGAAGACGGGCGAGCTGCGGGCCGGGCGTGCCCAGGTCAAGCGCGCGGGGAAAGGGGCGCAGCACCGCCTGCAGCCGCTCGACGAGATCGGCGGCGGCGCGCTCCAGCAGGAATGGTTCGGCGCCTTGCCGGCGCGCGCGCGCGAGGCGGGCGCGGGCGAGGCCGCGGTCGAAGATGAGCGGCGGGCCGGAAGGGGCGGCGGGGTCTGTCATCGCGCCCTTATGGGGCGGCGCGGGCGCGGGGCCAAGCCCCAAGCCAAGTCCGCAGCCATGCGGCGCCGGCTCACATTTTCTCCACCGCCGGCATGACTTCGCTGCGGAACAGCGCGAGCGAGCGCAGCGCGTCGGGCAGGGTCATCGTACCGAACATCATATAGGCGATGAGATAATTGATCCCCAGCGCCTCTTTCTGCGCGGCGATTTTCTCGAGCACGGTTTTCGGCGAGCCGGCGATCACCGTGCCTTCGCGCTCGGCGTCCTCAAAGGTCGCCGCGGCGGGGATGTTGAGCCGCTTCACGAGATCGCTGCCGGAATTGATGCGCAGCAGATAAGTGAGATTGGCGTGATGGTGCTCGCTGGCGGGGCGCGCGATGCGGCGCGCCTCCTCGTCCGTATCGGCGACGACGATCTGCCGGCTCACGCCGATGGCGGCGCCGCCTTCGAACTCCGCCTTCGGCCGTTCCGCGCCGCCGCGTCTGGCGAGCGCGGCCTTATAGGCGTCGATATTGACGCGCGCGCGCGACACGGGGCCGTTGGTGGCGAAATGCGCGCCGTTCTCGCCGGCCCAGGTCGCGCCGGTCTCGTTGGAGGAGGGATACCAGAAGGCGGGCATGGGCTGTTGCAGCGGACGCAGCGGCATGGGCACGTCCTTGTAGCTGAACAGCGCGCTTTCATAGCTGAAGGAATCGGCCGACAGCGCCGCGCGCAGGCATTGGTAGGACTCGGCGAAGATCTCGCGCGTGTCCTCGTGCTTCACCTTGTGATAGCCCAGTTCGAAAGGCGAGACGCCGCGCCCGATGCCGATCTCCAGCCGACCGCGGCTCATCTGGTCGAGCATGCAGATCTCCTCCGCCAGACGCAGCGGCGAATAGAGCGGCAGGAGATAGCCCAAAGGCCCAAGCCGCATGCGTTTCGTCGCGCGCGCGACGGCGCCGAGCCAGACGCCGGGGGCGGGAACCATGTTCAGCGGCGAGGCGTGATGTTCGGCGACGTGCAGGCACCAGAAGCCCGCCTCGTCGGCGGCCTGCGCGAATTCCAGCCGCTCGTCGAGCTGGGTCGCATAGGCGCGATCCGAACGGTCGATATGGTCGAACAATCCAACCTTCATGGTCCTCGGGCTCCCTGCGCGGGCCGTCGCCCTTTGCGCTTTTTCGCACGCGACCTTATACGCGGGGCCGAAAAAGAAAAGCGCCCGGCCGCGCGGGGGCTCACGCCGCTGGAGATGCGAGCGGCGCGGTCGGCCTCAGGCGGGCCCGTCCTGTTTGCGCCCGTCCTGTTCGCGCTCCTCCTGCTCCTTGGCCTCGTAGCGCATGATGAGCGGGGTCTGCGCCAATGCGAAGGCGATGGTGAGCGGCATGACGCCGAACGCCTTGAACGACACCCAGAAGTCGGTCGTCTGCGTGCGCCAGACGATCTCGTTCAGCGCGGCGAGCACGAAGAAGAAGACGCCCCAGCGAAAGGTGAGCTTGCGCCAGCCCTCGTCGGTGAGGCGCAGCACGCTGTCGAGCGCGATGGGCAGCAGCGGCTTGCCGAAGGCCAGCGCCACGAGCAAAGCGGCGCCGAAAATGGAATTGACGATCGTCGGCTTCAGCTTGATGAACAGATCGTCCTGAAACAGAAACGTCAGCGCGCCGAAAAACACCACCGCGACGCAGGTGACGACGGGCATGACCGGCAATTTGCGCGTGAGCGCCCATGAGGCGATGAGCGCGGCCACCACGCAGGCCATGAGCACGCCGGTGGCGGGAAAGATTCCGAATTTCCAGTTCACGAAGAAGAAGGCCACGAGCGGCCCCATCTCCAGAACGAGCTTCACGCCGGGGGCGGGCGCCTTGCGGGGGCCAGCCTTCGTCTTCTCCTCGCCGCTTTGCGGATTCATTTCTTGCGTCTCCGACATGTCAGGCGTCGAGGCCGGCGATGGCGCGCGCGAAATCGCGCGCCGCGAAAGGTTCGAGATCGTCGACGCCCTCGCCCACGCCGATGAAATGCACGGGCAGTTTATGTTTCTCGGCGATGGCCACCAGAATGCCGCCGCGCGCCGTTCCGTCGAGTTTCGTCATCACGAGTCCCGTCACGCCGGCCATGCGCCCGAAGGTCTCCGTTTGCGACAGCGCGTTCTGTCCCACGGTCGCGTCGAGAACGAGCAGAACGGAATGGGGCGCCTGCGGATCGACCTTCTTCATCACGCGCACGATCTTCTCCAGCTCCGCCATCAGTTCGGCGCGGTTCTGCAAGCGTCCGGCGGTGTCCATCAAAAGAACGTCCGCGCCCTGCGCGCGCGCTTCCGTCAAGGCCTCGAAGGCCAGGCTCGCCGCATCCGATCCTTGCGCGCGGGCGATGACCGGCGCGCCGATGCGTCCGCCCCAGATCTGCAATTGCTCGATGGCCGCCGCGCGAAACGTATCGCCGGCGGCCAGCGTCACTTTCTTGCCCTCGCGCGTGAGTTTTGCGGCGATCTTGCCGATCGTGGTCGTCTTGCCCGAGCCGTTCACGCCCACGACGAGAATCACATGCGGCCGCTGCGTCGCGTCCAGCGTCAGCGGCAGGGCGACGGGAGCGAGCGCCGCCTCCACCTCGCTGGCGAGGATCGCCTTCACCTCGTCGGGATCGACCGTCTTGTCGTAGCGTCCCTTGCCCACGCTTTCGCAGATGCGCGACGCCAAAGCCACGCCAAGGTCGGCGCGGATCAGCACGTCCTCCAGCTCCTCCAGCGTCTGCGCGTCGAGCTTGCGCTTGGTGAAGACGCTGGCGACGCCCTGGCCGATGGAGGAGGAGGAGCGCGACAGGCCGCTTTTCAGCCGCGTCCACCAGGAGCCCGGCGCGCCCGCCGTCGGCGCGTCGCCTGGAGCCGGCGCGGGCGGAGGCGCTTCGAGGGGCGCAGGCGGCGGCGGGGCCTCTTGCGGCGTCGCGGGAGGCGCCTCTTGCGGGGCCTCTAGAGGCGTTTCTTGAGGCGTTTCTTGCGGGCTCTCTTGCGGGCTCTCTTGAGGCGCTTCTTGCGGCTTTTGCTGCGCGGGGGCGTCGGGCGTCGGGCCGCGCCCGAAGAGGCGTCCGAAAAATCCCTTTCCGCTTTCGTTTTCCGCCATGGGCCGCCGAACCTCGCTTGACGCAATGCGCGGGCGCATCGATAGCCTGTTCTCCATGATGTCGGAAGCCCTCACGCCGGACGCCCTCCTCGCCCGCCTGCTCCATCGCGACGGGCTCATGCTCGTGGTGAACAAGCCAGCCGGGATTCCGGTTCACCGCGGCCCCAAGGGGGGCGACAATCTGGAGGCGCATTTCGACGCGCTGCGTTTCGGCCTGCCCGCCGCGCCCAGCCTCGCCCATCGGCTCGACCGCGACACGTCGGGCTGCCTTGTCCTGGGCCGCCACCGCCGGGCGCTCGAAACCCTGTCCAAGCTGTTCAAGCACGGCCATGTGGACAAGACCTATTGGGCGGTGGTGGAGGACGGCCCGGCGCAGGACGAAGGCCTGATCGACCTGCCGCTCGGCCGGCTCGACGCGACGCGCGGCTGGTGGATGAAGGTCGATCCGCTCGGCCAGCCCTCCAAGACCCGCTGGCGCGTGCTGGGGCGCGCCCTGTTCGACGAGCGGCCGATCGCCTGGATCGAGTTCCAGCCGCTCACGGGGCGCACGCATCAATTGCGCGTGCATTCCTCCTCGCTGGGCTGGCCCATCGTCGGCGACCCCATCTATGGGTCGAGCGCGCCGGGGCAGGGGCCGGGCCTGCAATTGCACGCGCGCGCCATCGTCGTGCCGATTCAAAAAAACAAGGAGCCGGTGCGCTGCCTCGCCCCGGCTCCCGATCACATGCTCGACAGGCTGCGCGCCTGCGGCTTTTCCGGCGAAGGCGTCACTGCGCCTTGACGCCGCCTTTCTTGATCGCCTCGGTCAGGCGCGCCATTTCCGAAGCGGTGAAGGCGGCCAGGCCCGCAGGCGTCGCCTGATCGCCGGCCGGCAATTCGGAGGCGAGATCCTCGATGCGCTTGCGCACGCCCGCGTCCTTATAGGCCGCGGCCATGGTCTGCGTGAGTTTCGCCACGACGGGGGCCGGCGTGCCGGCGATGGCGTACATGGCGGTGGCCGCCGACACTTCGAAGCCGGGCAGGCCCGCTTGCGCGGATGTCGGCACGTCCGGCAGGCCGGGGAAGCGCGTCTTCTGGGCGACGGCGAGGACTTTCACGCCGCCCGCCGTGGCCTGGCCCATCATATTGAGGCCCTGGTCGCACATGAGGTCGAGCGTGCCCGCCACGAGATCGTTGAGCGCGGGGCCCGTCCCGCGATAGGGCACGTGGGTGATCTCAAGCCCCGCCTGCTGGCCGAACAGGACGCAGGCCAGATGGGTGGCCGAGCCGCCGCCGGCCGAGCCGTAATTGATCTTGCCCGGATTGGCCTTGGCGAAGGCGATGAACTCCTTCAGGTCCTTGGCCGGAAAATCCTTGCGCACCACGATGTAATGGGCGGCGAAGGCCAGCGTGCCGATGGGCTCGAAATTCTTCACCGGATCATAGACGGCGGTGGGATAGAGCGCCGGCCCGGCGACATGGGGCGCGACATTATGCACGAAAATCGTATAGCCGTCGGGCGTCGCGCGCGCGGCGCGCAGGGCGCCCGTCGTGCCGCCGGCGCCGGCGGCGTTCTCCACCACGAATTGCTGGCCCAGCGTGCGCCCGAAAATTTCGCGGTAGATGCGGGCGGCGACGTCCGTCGGGCCGCCGGCCGCGAAGGGCACGATCACGGTGACGGGCTTGGCGGGATATTCCTGCGCGCCGGCCGCGCCGACCCAAAGGGACGCGGCGATCGCTGTCAGCGCGAGTGTCTTGTGCTTCATGTCGTTCTCCTTCGGCGGACCCCTCCCGATCCACGGCCGTGACGCTAGCACGGGGGAAACAGGCCAGCTAGGCGCTGGCCAGGCCCGTCAGGTCGGCGATCAGGCGGCGCCCGTCATGGCCCACGATGGGCAGGTCCAGCATGGCGCCGGCGGGCAGGCCCGGCGTCGCCGTTTCCGTGAAATCGGCGGCATGGCCAAGCCCGCCGCGCTCGCACAGGACGCGCAGCCGCTTGCCGACCTGCGCGTCGAGATGGGCGGCGAGCCGCGCGGCGCCCTTCTCGCGCAAGGTCTGCGCGCGCGCCCGGGCGATCTCGCGGGGAACCTGCGGCATGCGCGCGGCCGGCGCGTCGGGGCGCGGGGAGAAGGGGAAGACATGCAGATGCGTGAGGCCGCAGGCGTCCACGAGATCGAGCGTGCGGGCGAACATGTCGTCGGTTTCGGTGGGAAAGCCGGCGATGAAATCCGCGCCGAACACGATGTCGGGCCGGGCGGCGCGCATGTCGGCGCAAAAGCGGATGGCGTCCGCGCGCAGGTGACGGCGCTTCATGCGCTTCAGGATCATGTCGTCGCCCGCCTGCAGCGACAGATGCAGATGCGGGGCGAGGCGCGGCTCGTTCGCCAGCGCGTCGCGCAGGTCCTCGTCGGCTTCGATGCAATCGATGGAGGAGATGCGCAGGCGTTCGAGGGCGGGAACATGCCGGAGAATCTGCTTCACCAATTTGCCGAAAGAGGGCGCGCCGGGTAGGTCCGCGCCCCAGGAGGTGATGTCCACGCCCGTGAGCACGGCCTCGCGATAGCCATTGCCCACAAGGTTTTCGATCTGGCGCACCACGTCGCCGGCGGGCGCCGAGCGCGAGGGGCCGCGCCCGAACGGGATGACGCAGAACGTGCAGCGATGGTCGCAGCCGTTCTGCACCTCCACGAAGGCGCGCGTCTGGCCCTCGATGGAATCCACCGCGCCGGCGACGAAATGATGCGCGGTCTCGGGCAAGGCGAAGAGATCGTTCACCTGCGCGCGCCCGTCGCGGGCGAGATCGAGCCAGGCCTGCGGGCGCGCCTTGTCGGAATTGCCCATCACGGCGGCGACCTGCGGCATGGCGGCGAAAGCGCCCGGCTCGATCTGCGCGGCGCAGCCCGTCACCACGATGCGCGCCGCCGGATGTTCGCGCGCGGCGCGGCGAATGGCCTGCCGCGCCTGCCGCACCGCCTCGCCCGTCACCGCGCAGGTGTTGAAGACGATGGTCTCCTCCCGCACGGCCGCGCCGGCCGCGCGCCGGATCGCCTCGGACTCGACGGCGTTGAGCCGGCAGCCGAACGTGACCACTTTCGCGCTCAAGGGGCCAGCTCCGCAAATGTCGCCGGCGCGAACCGGCCCTCGAACTCCAGCTCCACGTCGCCCGTCATCAGCACATGGGAATCGCTCTCGCGCCATTCGATCGCGAGGCGCCCGCCGGGCAGGTCCACGTCGGCCGCGCGGCCCGTGCGCCCGGTGCGCG